>JAUZPB010000131.1 GCA_030706145.1 Bacteroidota bacterium | reverse complement strand
TTTCTTGTGATTTTTCCTCTGGAAGTTTAAGTAAGTTTTCTTCAGGATAAGTACAAGCTAAAGAATGGCCTATATAATTTTCAATAGCTGGGATGTAAAAAGAATCATCCTCACTTGCAAAACTAATTGATGTGCCACTAGCACCAGCGCGACCGGTTCTCCCAATGCGATGGACATAATCTTCTGGGTCCTGAGGAAGAGTAAAGTTAATTACATGGCTTACACCATCTATATGTATTCCCCTGCCAGCAACGTCGGTTGCAACAAGCACACGAATCTTACCTTGCTTAAAATCCTCCAAAGTTCTGATTCTTTGTTTCTGATCAACATCTCCTGATAGGATTGAGCAGCTGATTCCCTTTTTCTTCAGCAGTTCATATAAATCCCTGGTTTCGTCGCGTCTATTTGCAAAAATAATTACCCTTTCAAGATTTTTCTGAGTAATAATATTAAAAAGAAGGGGTAATTTTTCCTCATTAGTGACTATATAAACTATCTGATTAACTGTTTCAACTTCGACCTGTTCAGGCTCAATATCAACAAATACAGAATCTTTTGTCCAATAGGAGGATAATCTTTTAACGTCATTATTTAATGTAGCGCTAAAGAATAATGTCTGACGTTTTTCTTTAGGGGGTGTGCTACGGACAATCTTTCTTACATCAGGTATAAATCCCATATCAAGCATTCTATCTGCCTCATCAATAATAAGCATTTCAACCTGGCTTAAGTGAACGTCATGACGGGCATAAAAATCCAATAATCGTCCAGGAGTTGCCACAAGTATATCGATAGACTGTCCATGTAATTGCTTTTTCTGTTTTTGGTAATCCATGCCTCCATAGATAGCCATTATCCTAAAACGAGTATACTTAGAGAGCTTTTTTGCATCGTCAGAAATTTGAAGAACAAGTTCACGTGTAGGAGCAACTATCAGTGCTCTTGGAGCGCCAGGACGTCTTTTTGTCTGTAATGGTTCACGAATTAACTTAGCAAGGATAGTTATCAAGAAAGCAGCTGTTTTTCCTGTGCCTGTCTGTGCTCTTCCTGTAGCATCTTTTCCTGTCAAAGTATGAAATAAGATTTCAGCCTGAATTGGTGTACAATACTGGAAACCCGAGTCATAAATGGCATGCATTATTTCCTTAGGGAGATTTAAGTCATGAAACCTGGTCTTACCATCGGCAGGATCGACCTTAAACTGTGAGGAGTCCCAATGGTCTTCCAATGGCATAACTTCACTTTTTTGTTGAAGTTCAGACTTTTGATCTTCAGGTCTTTGAATTCTTTCATTCTTATTTTTAAAGGATGTATTTGGCGTCTTAGGTTTACCAGCAGGTTTGCCCTTTTGCAGCTCCTTTATGATTGGAGATTTCTTTATCTGCTGTTTTCCGGAAGTATCTGCTACATGGGAACTAGTAGAAGACTGTTGTTTTCCCTTTAAGTCCTGTTTTTTTGTGGAAGATTGTGTTTTTTTATACTGATCGCTTTTTCTAAAAGGTTCGTTTTTCCTAATATTCTCCGGTTTTCTGTCTGTATCTATTCTTCTTACAGCTTCAGCTTTTTTCGAAATTCCGGTTTTCTTCTTATCGGATTTAGTAAGCTTGTCCAGGCTTTTACGAACAAATTTAATAATATTTCCAAACAACTTTTTACCCTACCCTAAAATTATAACATTCTATTATGTAACACATTTTCAGATTTTGAAATGGCTTCTTAATGTGGTTCTGATTTAATATCCATAAAAATCTTCAAATTTCCGAATAATCTTTGGAAAGATTCAGAGTTGTATTAAACCTGGCAGGAATACCGCGAAGCCCAAAGTGCAAATAAATCTGTTAAAGAAATATAATCAAAAAGAATCAGAATTTCTTAATAAGGCCTCATATTGAATAATTTTCCCCTTTTTCTATGCTAATTGCATGCAGCTTGGTTTGTTTTGCTAAAAAAACAGATAAAAGCTAAGATGGTAAATAATACAGGTAATAATTATCACAGAAGAAGGTTGTCACACAAAACAGTTGCCCCGAATGAGCTCTTCTATCCTGAATACTTTGTTTTAAATAAATAATTTAGGAACATTATTATTAACTCTTTGTTAAATTTATTTGTTATTTTTATTATATAAATTTTACAAAAAAAGCTAAAATTTAACAAAAAGTCAGGGGTTTTCCTCTAAATCGTTGTATACAAATAAAAGAAGCATAAATATCCACCCGGAATGCAACAAGGCAAAAACTGAAGGTCCCAGAGATGCTAATTTTTCCCTATATGTTTAAGAATTGTTTTGGCATAATATTTACTTAAAAAAAGTTCATTGTAGAAAGAATTAATGAATACAAAACCATTGACACACCTGGAAGAATCGGAAAAAGACGAACCTTTAAAAAGAGATATCAGAGAACTTGGAACAATCCTAGGCAATATACTTATTGAACAGGAGAATAAGGAGCTCTTTGAGACTGTCGAGAAGCTCAGAAACCTAAGTAAATCCTTAAGAACTGATTACAGCGACTCAACAAAAGATGAAATAAAATCTTTAATTGATACACTGGATTTAGAAAAAGCCTATAATGTAGTCCGCGCGTTTTCTATATATTTTATTCTTGTAAATGCAGCAGATGAAGTACATCGCATAAGGCGACAGAGGGCACATATGTTCTCTAAGGACAGGCCGCAGAGAGGTTCGATTGAGGAAGCGCTGATAAAATTAAGAGACAATGGTCTTTCCAGTTTAGCAGTCCAGGAAGTATTAAATAGTATAGAAATAATTCCAGTATTTACTGCTCATCCGACCGAAGCTACAAGGCAGACTGTCCTAAAGAAGGTCTTAAAGATAAGTCAATTGCTTCTTCAAAGAGAGACATCAAAGTATACGGAAGAAGAAGAGGAAGATATAAAAAGGCAGCTTCAGGCCGAGATTACTTTGCTCTGGCAAACAAATGAGATCAGATTCCACAAAGTAACCGTAAAAGATGAAATACGACGGGGGTTGTTTTTCTTTCAGAATGTTCTATATAATACGATCCCCAATTTTTACAGGAATCTTAACTCAAGATTAAGTAAAACCTTTGACATAAACTATCCTGCCCCACCAATACTAAAGCTTGGCTCATGGATGGGTGGTGATAGAGATGGGCAT
Source organism: Bacteroidota bacterium (assembly GCA_030706145.1). Classification (GTDB taxonomy): domain Bacteria; phylum Bacteroidota; class Ignavibacteria; order Ignavibacteriales; family SURF-24; genus JAUZPB01. The sequence continues at coordinate 9,076 of JAUZPB010000131.1, read as the reverse complement.
CCATACGTTACAGATGAACTTACAAAAGAAGCCTTCACAAATCATAAAAAGATAATACTGGAATTATACTTAAAAGACCTGGACAGTCTTTATGATCAAATCAGCTCTTCGGATAATCTAGTGGGAGTAAGTGCCGCCTTAAGTGATTCTATTTCAAAGGACAAAGCACTTCTAGAGATAAAGGAGACAGATGAGGTTTTACGAGATCCCACAGAAGTTTACAGGACAAAGATATTCCTTTGCTGGCAAAAGCTGAAGAGAACAATAGATGAAGATAAAAATTTCTCTTACAAAACTTCAGATGAGTTTATTGAAGACTTATATTTTATATACAACAGTTTAGCACAAAATAAAGCAGCCTGTGTTGCCAGTGACCTGATACTTCCGTTGATATACAAAGTAAAGACATTTGGATTTCATTTTGTTAGTATTGATATAAGGCAAAATGCCTCGCTAATTCGTTCTGCCATTGAAGAAATATTTAACTATGCAGAAGTTCACCAGTTCTTTGGAAAGCTTGGAGAAGATGCAAAGAGCATATTACTTACAAATGAAATTCTCAGTTCCAGACCTTTAATTAATTCATTCAGCAATTTAAGTGAAAAGACCAGGCAAGTAATAAATGAGTTTTCACTTATAAGTTGGGCCAAGAAGAATATTTCCGAAGAAGCTTGCAGTGATTACATAATAAGTAACTGTTCATCGGCAAGTGATGTTTTGTCTGCTCTATTGCTAGGTAAAGAAGCAGGGCTTATTCAGATTGATAAAAGAGAAATATTAAGATCGGAGTTTGATATTCTGCCCCTTTTTGAAACAATAGAGGATCTGCAGAATTCAACTTTAGTAATGAATGAACTCTTCAGTAATGAAGCATACATAAGGCATCTGGATACAAGGCTAAAGATACAAAAGATAATGCTTGGATATTCAGACAGTAATAAAGATGGTGGTATTGTCACTTCCAATTTTGAGCTATACAAAGCACAGAAAAATCTTACAAAGCTTTGTCAAAATGAAGCAATAGATCTTATACTTTTCCACGGACGTGGTGGAAGTATTTCCAGAGGAGGGGGACCACTAAACCAATCTATTATGGCCCAACCTAATGGAAGCATTGAAGGAAAGCTAAAAATCACAGAGCAGGGGGAAATGATCTCATCAAAGTACCTGATCCCTCAAATGGCAGAAAGAAGCTTAGAGCTGATATCTTCTGCTGTAATATTAGCTACTGCAGATTCAAAGAGTGGTCAGAGAAAAGACGAGTTTGATAATTATAGTCAAACCTTAGAGGCAATTTCAACAAGCGCATTTTATTTCTACAGAAAACTCATAAAGCATCAGAAGTTCTATGATTATTTCAGGAATATTACACCTATTGATATAATCGAACAGATTGAAATAGGATCTCGCCCCCCTTCCAGAAAAAAAAGCAGGGATATACGTTCGTTGAGAGCTATTCCATGGGTTTTTTCATGGACACAAAACAGGCAATCAATTGCAGGCTGGTTCGGTTTCGGTTTTGCAGTAAAAAAATGCTTAGAGGCAGGCTCACTAAAGATTGAACAGCTAAAGGAAATGTATAATAAGTGGGCATTCTTTAAGGCGCTGATCAACAATATTGAAATGGTTCTTCTAAAGACCGATATGGTAATAGGAAAGGAATACCTTTCACTGGCCGATGGACAAGAGGAAGGCTTAAGCGAAATATTCAACATTATTCAGGAAGAATATGAGCTTTCATGCAAATATGTTCTGAGTATTACAGGCGAAGAGCATCTTCTTGACAGTAACAAATCCCTTCAAAGGTCAATTCTTCTAAGAAATCCTTATATAGATCCTATTAGTTTTATTCAGTTAAAGTTCATAAAGGAATATAGAGAAAAGGTCTCAGCTAGCGCATCAGAAAAATATGAACTCTTGTCCTTGCTCAGGTCAACTGTAAATGGAATAGCAGCCGGAATGAGAAATACAGGTTAAAGTATAGTTGTAGAGGCTCTATTATTGAGAGTCCTATTATTGTTCGGGCTGAGGTTTCAGAGGACTCTTTAGAGCCTTAGAAAGTGGTACAAAAAGGAAAATATTTGCTCCTAATCTGCCAAAGAGCATAGCAAATGCAGCAGCTGTAACACCAATGAGATCAAAATATCTGACGGAAACTATAAGTACAAGAATTATCCCTAATACTTCAATGGCTGTTGCCATTGTAATTGGATTAGTAAATCTTGAATTAATAAGGACAGCTCTCTGAAAACTAATCAAGACCTCAAGTGCAGGAATAATTGCCAGAAGCAAAAGAGGAAATCTTGCCAGTCTGCTCAATTCATCAGACAATCCAGATAAACCTGAAAACCAGAGATCAGAAAATGAAGATAACGAAATTACAAGTAAAACTGACGCTGTCAACACTCCAATGATTGCAGCAAAGTTTCTAACTGATTTATAGCTATTTTGTTTCCCACCTGAAAGTAATGCAATTGCAGCCTCCTGATAAGAGACGCCAAAACTTTTAAAGATAAAAAGAAACGAATTCAATACTGGCAAAACAGCCAATGACTCAATTGCCAGCCTGCTTTGGCCTAAGAAGAAAGTAATCAGTGGATTGACAGCAAGTGTCAGAATTGAAGTTAATGCAAGCGGATAATAAAAATGGATAATTTCTCGATAGCTAAGTTTAGAAGACTGTAGAGAAGAAGTGGGATCTTGTTTGTTTACACTGCTGATCTGTTTTACTGTTGCTAATGCCATAAATTTGCTTGCAATAGCTTCGCAAATAACCCCACAAGAAAGAGCACTTGCTCCAACAATTACTCCAGGGAAGCTTGTAAAGAAAAAGAAAGTAACAGCTGTAAGAGACATTGAAGAAAGTCTTACAATAGTACCATATGCGACTCTTTTAGTCAGGTTATGGCTTATAAGTATGCCCTGATAGAAACGTCTGTACCCTATTGATGCAGGCCATGGGATAAGAATGATTGTAGCTATGTGCGTTAAACCCAGGATTTCGCCTGGCAGTTTTACTACTTTTCCAGCGATAAAGTTAAAAACCGGAGGCAAGATAAAAAGAACAATAAGACAAGTGATTAGAGCATTTAATGAATAAGTAAAAGTTTTAAGTTTCTTAAATGAATGATAATCCTTAACAAGAGCAGTCGAGGCGCTCATTATCATAATAATTGGGGCCTCGACAATCATAGCAAAAGAGAAAGCTACTCCATAGGCAGCCAGGTTGAATTTAGGTTGGGCCATTCTTGCAATAATAGCAGCAAGATAAGGTCCTTCGACCGACATCATTAACCATGTCGCAGAAAGAGGAATCCAAAATCTCAGTATTGTCCTTAAGTCTAGTTTTTTCATCAATTCTAAATTATATTATCATTAAATCGGTAAAAAATAATCTCATTATTTTTGTTTTACGATATTTACATTATCTCTTTGAAATTCAGCAATGAGTGTAAGTGCCTTATCTGTAATTTTCTCAGTATCAAGTGAAGTTCTAAGATGGCCATTTACAAGAAAAGAAAAAACGATCTCTTCCCCGTCGGCAGTCGTAACGTACCCGGAAAGTCCTCTTACATTGGAGATTGTTCCTGTTTTTGCTCTAACATTACCTTCAGCCTTTGTTCCCTTCATCCTGTTTTTAAGAGTTCCATCGACACCAGCAATTGGCTGGGCATCACGCCAGACCTCCCAGTAGGGGCTCTTATACATAGCAGTTAAGATCTTTACAAGCTCTCTAGGGCTTATATAATTATATCTTGAAAGACCGCTTCCATCCATATATTGGTAAGTACCTGGTTCAATGCCAAAACCGGAAAGGACCTTTTCAACAACTTTCTTTCCATTCTTAAAAGAGCCTAGTTTATGTTCTTTCAATCCAAGAATTCTAGTCATAGTCTCGGCATAAAGGTTTTGGCTGCGTTTCATCATCTCTTTGATTATCTCTTTTAGTGCAGGAGAGTTATGTTCATCAAGTATTAAAAAATCGTTTATTGAATGCTTCCATCCTTCAATATCATCACAATCAACTGCCGAGCCATCGATTTTTATTCCTTCTGACTGTAGTACCTCTTTTAAGACGGTAGTATAGAACAGAGTTGGATTAAAAACAGATGGAGACTCAACAACTGGATTAGTTCCAGCAACTACAGTCCCCTCAATAAGGATGTTATTTGTTCCATAAGCCCTCGTTACATTAATATCATTTCTTCCCTTATCAGTAACCGAGAGGCGGTTAATTATTTTGTAATAGCTGCTTGGGATGTTTGGTTCAATTTTAACGCTACCTGATAAATCTTTGGGTGGAAATATCGTAAGGTCCACATAGTTTTCATTTAATTGAAGAGGACCTATTTCAGCTGAATACCAGGCATCCAAGCCATCAAAAGACCAGCCATAGCCGATGCTGTTATCATCGAAGCTATTGTCATCACCAATAACGTTACCTGTCACATGTTTAATTCCTTTTGCTTTAAGAATACTAGCCCAATGTTTAAACAGGTCTCTTGGATCCTTTTGGAAATGGGAATAAAGCGAAGGGTCCCCGTTGCCAAAAACTACGAGATCACCCTTTAAGATAGAATCAGCAATCATTCCATTTGCACAAAGCTCAGTTTTGAATGTAAATTCCGGGCCCAAAGTAACAAGAGCAGCTGATGCCGATGGGATCTTATTATTAGAAGCAGGGTTAAACATTCTATCTGAATTCCTTTCATACCATACCTGTCCAGTTCTTAAAGACTGAATTAAGACTCCCCAATGGGCATGAGCAAAGGAAGAATCACTAAAGTTTTCATCAATTGCCGATCGGAGTTCTTCGAGTGTTTTAATTTCCCTTTTGTTTGCCCTGACATTATTATCACAAATGTTTTTACCTCCAGCGCACCCAAGGAAGAGTTGAAAAACAAGTAAAGAAAATAGTGAAAAAGCTTTTAAGGGTAACAAGGCAACATTAAAGCGGAATTTCATTTTGTAAACCTCAAATGATTAGAAATTTTCACAGCAAAACTAATATTCTTTTTACAAATAAGTAACAAATAACTATTATTTAATTTTCACCCTCAAAAAGAAATGAAAAGACAAATAATTAAATTGACCAAATGGCAGAGTTTCAATATTCATTATCAATTATTATATTTAATCTCGTAATCAGACTTTCAGAAATAACAAAAGAATACGATTTGTTTATGAATACCATTGAGCAGCTGCGAACCGAAGAATTGACAGGGCATCGCTTTCAGCGCTTCCAAAAACTAATGCCCTATAAGATCAGAGACATTCTTCTTGTATCAAGTCTTTATGATTCTTATTTATTTGAAGAAGACGGTAGGCTCTATGAGCTGTTAAGAAGAGAATACCAGGGATTAAACTTAAACCATTCTCCTGAGCTGACGCATGTATCAAGTGGAGAAGAAGCTTTGGAAGTACTAAAGGAGAATCATTTTGATCTGATCATTACGACTCTTCATATAGAAGATATGCATGTAATAAAACTTGCAGAATCGATTCGAAAGACAGGATATAAACTGCCAATAGTATTGCTTGCATATGACAATTATGAGAGAAAAGATCTTGTAACGCATCATGACACCTCAATTTTCGATCGGATATTCATTTGGCAAGGCGACTACAGATTGCTAATTGGAATAATAAAATATGTTGAGGACCGTTTAAATGTAGAAAATGATACAAAGTTAGTAGGTGTGCAATCAATAATCCTTATTGAAGATAACGTAAAGTTTTATTCCTCATATCTCCCGATAATTTATACTGAAATACTTAAGCAATCGCAGAGGTTAATTTCAGAGGGAGTAAACTTAACGCACAAGTTTTTAAGGATGAGGGCAAGGCCGAAGATCCTTCTTTGTACGACATATGAAGAAGCATGGGCCTATTACGAGAAATATTCCGAATACATTCTTGGAGTTATTTCGGATATAAATTTCAGGTACAAGGGGATAAAAGATCCTGAAGCGGGAATTAAATTTGTGAAAAATGTAAAAGCGCAGCACGAAGATATCCCTGTGTTACTACAGTCAAGCAATGCAGAATTTGCCGAGAAAGCCAGAGAAATCGGGGCTTCATTTTTACTTAAAAATTCTCCAAGGTTACTTCATGAGCTTCGGGAATTTATAACTCACAGGTTTGGATTTGGCAATTTTATATTCACCACCTCCGATGGAAAGGAAGTTGGTATTGCCACTAATCTAAAGGGACTGGAAGAGCAGTTGAGGATAGTACCTGATGACAGTATAAAGTACCATGCTGAAAGGAATCATTTTTCCAACTGGTTAAAGGCGCGTACAGAGTTCTTGCTAGCACATGAGCTAAGGCCGCACAAAGTATCAGATTTTCCATCTATAAGTGCTCTACGCCAGGAACTGCTTACAAGTATTCAAGCATATCTTGAATCGCGTACGCGTGGAGTGATAACAGATTTTTCGAAAGATTCATTCGATACAAAAAACAGCTTTGCACGAATAGGTGGTGGTTCAATAGGAGGAAAGGCGCGCGGTTTAGGATTTATAAATAATTTAATTTACAAATACGATCTGCGTGATAGATTTAAGGGAGTAAATATATTTGTTCCATCGGCAATAGTAATAGCTACAGATGTATTTGACCAGTTTCTGGAAGAAAATCAACTAGTTAATTTTGCTCTTAGTTCTACCAATGACAATGAAATTGCCAGAAGGTTTGTTGATGCTAAGAGATTTCCCAAGGATATAAAACATAAGCTTGAAGAATTTCTAGAGATTGTAAATGTTCCTCTGGCAGTAAGGTCTTCTAGTCTATTAGAAGACTCTCAATATCAGCCTTTTGCAGGTGTATATCAGACGTACATGATCCCGAACAATGATCCCGATCCAGCCGTAAGGCTCAAGGAGCTCTTAAACAGTATAAAAAGAGTTTATGCCTCAACGTTCTACAAAACAGCAAAAGATTATATGAAAGCCACCTCCTATCGCCTTGAAGAAGAGAAGATGGCAGTCATAATACAGCAAATGGTTGGCTCGCAGTATAATAACCGTTTCTATCCGGACTTTGCCGGTGTAGCCAAATCATATAATTTTTATCCAATTGCGCCACAGAAGTCATCTGATGGAATTGCTCTTGCAGCTCTAGGACTTGGAAAAACGGTAGTTGATGGAGGTAACTCAGTAAGATTCTGCCCTAAATATCCAAGACATTTACTTCAGTTTTACTCGACAAAGGAAACTGTACGCAATGCGCAGCAGGAATTTTTTGCACTTAATTTGCACTGTGGAATAAAGAATAAAACCTTACAGGCGCACGATGTTATAGTTGAGAAATATAATTTAAATGAGGCCGAATCTGACGGGACATTATATACAGTAGGATCAACTTATTCTCCAGAAAACGACACTGTCTATGATGGCATTTCAAGGAGTGGAAGGCGTGTTGTTACATTTGCACCAATATTAAAGCACAAGATATTTCCACTGCCAGAGATTCTAGATCTTATATTAGACCTTGGCAGCTGGGGTATGGGAGCACAAATTGAGATTGAATATGCAGCAAATCTGAAGGTTGGAGCTGGAGAGCCAAAGGAATTCGGATTACTACAAATGCGTCCACTAGTTTTAAGTAGTGAGATAGAAGAGCTCCATGTTGACAATATAAAGGCCGAAGATCTTATTGTACAGAGCCCCATGGTTCTGGGCAATGGAGCAATAAATGATATATACGACATAGTAGTAGTAGACAAAGATCGTTTTGAAAGAGGGAAAAGCCGTGAAGCTGCCTATGAAGTCGGGGTATTTAACACGCAGCTGCTGGCTCAAAAACGTCCATATATATTAATTGGAGTTGGCAGGTGGGGCTCAATGGATCCGTGGCTAGGTATACCTGTCACATGGGATCAGATCTCGGGGGCTAGCGCAATTGTAGAATCAGGCTTTAAGGATTTCATAGTTACTCCCTCACAGGGTTCACATTTCTTTCAAAACATAACATCCTTCAGAGTTGGATATTTTACTGTAAATTCGCAGCAGAATCAGGGATTTATAGATTGGGACTGGTTATCTTGTCAGAAAATTGCTTCTGACGCTAAATATACAAAACATTTAAGATTTGACAGGCCAATAACCGTAAAATTAAATGGTCATCAGAATAAAGGTGTTATATTAAAGCCTGGGACAGAGAATTAGATAAAACAGTCTTAAGGAGAAGAAAACTAATTATTAGGCTTAAATAAAAATCTAGACATCAATAAGATTGTTTTCAATAGCATAAAGTGTCAGTTCGACATTAGATTTCATGTTCATCTTTTCCAGTATTCTGGCGTGGTAGGTATTTACTGTTGAAATATTAAGGCAAAGTTCTTCAGCAATCTCTTTGACAGTCTTTCCAGTAGTGATCATACTCATAATCTGAAATTCTCTGTCAGAGAGGGTTTCATGGGGCATTACATCTTTTGTAGTACCAAATTCGTTAGCAAGGAGTTCTGCAAGTTCAATACTAATATATCTACCCCGGGATATAATAGTTCTTATTGCTTTAATAAGTTCTTCTGTGGGGCTATCTTTTGTAACATATCCGGAAGCTCCAGTCTTAAGAGCCCTAACAGCGAATCTTTGAAGAGGATACATACTAAGTACCAGAATAGAAGCTTTGGGAAGAATTTGTTTGATTTCTTTTATAACAGTTAAACCATTTTTGCCTGGCATATTAAGATCCAGGAGCAAAATATCGAACTCCGTTTCCCGAATTTTTTTCATTACTTCAAAGCCATCAGCAGCTTCGCCGACAATTTGAAAGTCCTCCTCCACCAGTAATGTTTTTCTTAATCCTTCTCTTATTAAAGGATGATCATCAGCGACAAATATTTTGATCATATTTCCTCTCTGCTATTAAACAAATCTTTGATCTATAACCAAGATAAAAACAGAGCCAAAGCTGTACTAAAGCATGTATTATCAACAATATAATACTGTCAGATGATTCTGTCAAATCATAAGTCAAGATAAGATAGTGAATTTTCAAGAGGATATGCAAGATTGAAAATTATCCCAATCTCCGGATGACCTACTATCATTCCGGAGATTGGGGAAATGAG
>JAUZPB010000130.1 GCA_030706145.1 Bacteroidota bacterium | reverse complement strand
GTACCATCATCATCACTCAAGACATTATTACGATAAAGAAAAATATAAGGAATACTATAAAGATGAGTATGGTGACTGGCAGCATCCTCATTATCACCACCACCATGATCACTATAGAAACAGAGGTTTTGCTGAAATGGACACCGAGAATGTTGAGTCAGATATGATTGATGAAAATGTTGTTTTCAGAGGCAGCAAAAAATCCTTCACCTCATCTGACTTTAAGGGTGGAAGAATTTCGGCAATTTTTGGCGGTACTGAAATTGACCTTTCAAACTGCAACCTTTCTCCTGAGGGTAATAATATAATTGATATAGTAGCCATTTTCGGCGGAGCTACTATCTACGTTCCGAACGACTGGAAAGTAATTATGGATATAACTCCTGTCTTCGGTGGATTTGCAGATGAAAGAAGAAGAATGTCTAACTATGAGATTGACGAAAAAAAGGTCATTATAATAAAAGGCACTGTGGTCTTCGGTGGCGGAAAGATAATGAGCGCAATAAAAAAATAAATTTTATAAAGAAAGGTTCAGGGATTATTCACTGAACCTTTCCAAAACCCATATAAAAATTTTTTTTTATTTTTTTTCCGTCACGCCTCTTTTTCATGCTATATAATATATAAAACAATTTGAGGACTTTTATGTATTCTCCCAAAGGCAAGGAAACAGGGAAGACAAAACTAATAAGAAAGATCCGCCTTCAGGAAGAGCAGATCTCTGAGATGCGCTTATATATTGAGACGCTTAAACAATTAGTCAAAGAGTGCCATTCTATGACACTTTCATCGCAGAAAAACTATTTTTACACACATAATTCGGACGTATACTAAAGAAATAAATTTATACAGTATCGTATTTCTATCGATCACATTAAGGGATCATATTTTCTTTTATTTTACCGGTTGGAGATTCTGATTCAATTATCCAATCGCCTTTATGTCTTTTATATACAGCCTTCATCTCTTTTAGGTACTGTTTTAAGAAGCCATTCTGATATGCTGCCTGCGAGATAGCTTCATATTGGTCGCTTCTGTAGCAGGAAACTGGATTCCCATTTTTATCTTCTTCCATATAATTATAGACCCATATCTGATCAAGTCCAAGCTTTTTAGCATGAGCAAAAAGGTCAAAAAACTCGCTTACCTCGATTGTCTTTATCCATGTAGACGAAAAACGCTTGCCAAAGATGTTTTTCATATCAGTCCAGCTTTGTCTTTGATCATATCCTGCCTCAATATAAGAGGATTCAAGTTTTGGTCCCCATGGCATATTTGACAGGCATGGCAACTCTGGATGGTAGACCCAGTTTGAATAGCTTGAATACATCATAAGATCAGCTATCTTTCCAAGCTCTTCCAGATGAGCACATCTTTTATAACCGCTAGTTATCAGTTTTGAACCTGGGCGCAACATTTGTATATATTTTTTTATGGCTTTGAACTCATCCGGATCATAAAGTCTTCTATTCCCATTTCCCAGGCATCCATGATTTACCGATTCATCAATATAGTAGTTTTCTGCGGGCATATCTTTTATCCATTTTTCATAATAGTCAGTTCCAGATGGATAAGAAATACTTACAAGCAGTTTATCTTTATCGAAGCCTAATTCTTTTGTTGCAATGTCATATAAAGATTGTTCTCCTGACATAATAAAAACTCCGGAATATCCATATTTTTCTTTGAGCATCTTTAGCTCACTTTTTGTCCTTACATAATTCCATATGCCGAGTATCTTGCCTGGTTGAGGTTCATAGTGATCAATTTCCCATTTGTAGACTATCTTTTTTTCCTCCTGAGAATAGATATTTGTTTTTTCATAGAAGAGGAAAAAGGGGAGTAATAGGAAGGGAAGTGAGAATAGAGAAAGGCCTTCAGAAAAAACTTCCCGAAGGCCTTTTATATTTTTACTTATCATCATCTTTACAGATCACTTTGTTTTTAATCTGTCATGATAAATTTATTTTTCTTTCGGTGAAAACCTTGTTATAAAGGTTTATATATGCCACTATCTCTCTGGCTTAAATATCGAGAGATTCTTCCTCGACTTCAGCAGCAGCGGCTTCTTTACCACCGTTTCCATTTGCCGGGACCACAGTCTCATCATCCTCTGAGATGACCCTCGCTATATCAGCAATAGAATCACCATCGTTTAGTCTGATAAGGCGGACACCCTGTGTATTTCTTCCCATTACTCTCAGGTCTTTAACACACTGGCGCATGATCATACCTTGTTCGGTCATAATAACGAGCTCATCGTTATCATTAACTTCTCTCATTGCGATCATATGACCTGTCTTGTCGGTAGTCTTAACGGTAATTATACCTTTACCACCGCGGTGAGTAAGCCTGTAGTCTTCAATATCAGAGCGCTTTCCATATCCCTTGTTAGTTACAACAAGTATTGTGGTTGCACGGCTTATGACAACAAGTCCAACAACTATGTCACCTTTTGAAAGGTTAATTGCTCTTACACCTGTTGCAGTACGTCCCATATCGCGAACATCGCTTTCATGGAACCTTATAGCCATACCGCTGCGTGTACCTAAGACAAGGTCATTTGTTCCATCTGTCTTCTGCACTGCTATCAACCTGTCTTTTCCAACAAGGTTAATTGCATTTATACCGCCTTTTCTTACATTGGAGTAAGCTGAAAGAACAGTCTTTTTGATAGTACCCTGTTCTGTTGCCATTACCAGGTACTTATCGTCTGAATATTCTTTGACAGAAACAATGGCCGTAATGTTTTCGTCCTTTTCCTTTTCAATAAGGTTAAGAATGGACCTTCCTCTTGCGGCTCTTCCGGCCTCTGGGACCTCATGAACCTTAAGCCAGTAGCATTTACCTTTGTCTGTAAAGAACATAAGATAATGATGTGTCGAAGCAATGAACATATGTTCGACAAAATCATCTTCTTTAGTTCCGGCTCCTGTAATGCCTTTTCCGCCGCGGCCTTGTTTCCTGTAACCAGAGACAGGGAATCTCTTTATAAATCCATTGTGAGAGATTGTGACAACTACGTCTTCCTCAGCAATAATATCTTCGAGTGAGAATTCCTTGTAATCTCTAATGATATCTGTGCGTCTGTCATCACCATAGCGTTCTTTTAATTCAAGAAGCTCTGTTGTAATGATGTGAAATCTCTTTTCTTCGCTTTCCAGAATTCCTCTTAATTTCTCAATGAGCTTTATAACTTCTTTGTATTCGTCTTCAATCTTCTTTCTTTCCAGACCTGTAAGTCTTTGCAGACGCATATCAAGTATAGCTTTGGCCTGAATCTCAGAGAGTTTGAAGCGGCGCATCAAGTTATTCTTTGCAGTCTCAACGTCCCTGGATTTCTTGATTACCTCAATTACCTCATCAATATTATCCAGAGCTATTATATAACCTTCCAGAATATGAGCGCGGCGCTCGGCTGCCTCTAACTCGAACTTTGTCCTTCTTATAAGGACATCCATTCTGTGATCAAGGAAATGAGTAATTGTTTCCTTTAGAGTGAGGATCTTTGGGATGCCTTTTACCAAGGCAAGCATAATGACACCAAAGGTAATCTGCATCTGAGTATGCTTAAAGAGCTGGTTTAATACAACCTCTGGCTGGGCATCACGCTTAAGTTCTATTACAACCCTCATTCCGTCTCTGTCTGATTCATCACGGATGTTGGATATATCGTTAATTGTGCCTTCGCGTACAAGCTCTGCAATCTTTTCAATAAGATTTGCCTTATTTACCTGGTATGGAAGTTCAGTAACTATAATATTTTCCCTGTCGTTCTTCAGGGTTTCAACGTTGGCCTTTGCTCTGACAACGATTCTTCCTCTTCCTGTCGTATAGGCATCTTTTACTCCTTCATAACCGAATATAATACCTCCGGTAGGGAAGTCAGGTGCAGTTATATACTTCATAAGCTTATCTGAAGTAATCTCTGGATGTTTTATAACTGCAACTATACCATCTATAACCTCGCCGAGGTTGTGTGGTGGAATATTTGTAGCCATACCAACAGCAATACCACTCGAGCCATTGACAAGCAAGTTCGGCAAGTATGATGGCATTACCATGGGTTCCTGGAGAGAATCATCAAAGTTCGAAGCAAAGTCAACCGTATTCTTATCCAGGTCGCGCAGCATTTCATCTGCTATGCGGGCAAGTCTTGCCTCTGTATAACGCATAGCTGCTGCTGAGTCACCATCTACAGAACCGAAATTTCCTTGTCCATCCACCATAGGATAACGCAAGGAAAAATCCTGCACCATTCTAACCATCGTATCGTAAACAGCCGTATCGCCATGAGGATGATACTTACCTAAAACCTCACCAACAATTCTTGCCGACTTTTTATAAGGCTTATTATGTGCAAGGCCAAGTTCGTGCATCCCATAGAGTACTCTTCTGTGTACTGGCTTTAGGCCGTCTCTTACATCAGGAAGTGCACGTGATACGATGACCGACATAGCATAGTCGATGTAAGATGATTTCATCTCCTCTTCTAATGCAACCGGTACTATCTTTTCAAATATTGTAGCCATTCTAAAAATGTTTTCCTATATGATTAAATTATTTTCTATTGTAAAACTAAAACAAGGCCCGGGTCTTAAATATCAAGATTCCTTACATATTTTGCATTCTTCTCAATAAATTCTCTTCTTGGTTCAACGGCATCTCCCATCAGTGTCTCGAATATCTTATCTGCTGCTGCTGCACTTTCGAGATTTACCTGGAGTATAGTTCTTGTCTCTGGGTTCATTGTTGTTGCCCAGAGCTGCTCGGGATTCATTTCTCCAAGACCTTTGTATCTTGATATCAGCACGCCTTTTGGTGAACCGTCTGTCTGAAGCTCACTGCCATCTTGCGCTACAGTAGCATCCTGCACGCTAACCTTAAAGCGCTTTAGTATATTATCCCTTTCCTCATCATCATAAGCATAAAGCTCTTCCTTACCTTTTTTGATCTTGTATAGTGGTGGCTGAGCAATATATACCTTTCCCTCTGTAAGAAGATCTTTCATATAACGGTAGAAGAATGTAAGGAGCAGTGTCCTGATATGGCTTCCGTCAACATCGGCATCTGTCATAATGATTATCTTGCCATATCTTGCTTTTTCAGAATTGAAATCCACGCCTATGCCTGCACCAATGGCAGCAATCATGGCCTTTATTTCATTGTTCTCAAGTATCTTGTTTAGTTTTGCTTTTTCGACATTCAGAATTTTTCCTCTTAAAGGGAGTATAGCCTGAAAACGTCTGTCGCGACCCTGCTTAGCAGAGCCACCTGCAGAATCACCCTCGACTATATACATCTCGCAATGTTCAGGTTCGTTAATTGAACAGTCGGCAAGTTTTCCTGGCAGGTGCATGCTATCTAAAGCATTTTTACGCCTAACAAGATCACGTGCTTTTCTTGCAGCTTCTCTTGCCTCGGCTGCCCTTAGGCATTTCTCAATTATTTTTTTGCCCACAGACGGGTTTTCTTCCAAATACTCGGCTAGTTTTTCACCAACAATAGATTCAACGACTGATTTTACCTCTCCGTTTCCAAGCTTTGTTTTTGTCTGTCCTTCAAACTGCGGCTCTGCAACCTTAACAGATATTACAGCTGTAAGTCCTTCTCTGAAGTCATCACCCGATAAAGTGATCTTACTGCCTTCTTTTATCAGTCCGTTCTTTGAAGCATAGTTATTAAGTGTTCTTGTAAGTGCTGTCTTAAAGCCTACAAGGTGAGTACCGCCTTCGTGCGTATTAATATTATTTACATATGAGAAAATATTTTCTGAGTATGTATCGCTATACTGGAAGGCAACTTCAACGGGAGTATTATCCTTTTCACCTTCAACATAAACAGGTTTATGCATCGGCTCTCTGGCTTCATCGAGGTACTGAACAAATTCAATTAAACCACCTTTATAGTGATATGTTATATCTTCGCCGCCCTCTCTTTCATCTTTCATCCTAATACTTATGTTTTTATTAAGATAAGCCAGCTCGCGCATTCTTTCGGCAAGAGTATCAAACTTAAACTTACCGGCCTTGAATATTTCTCTATCAGGGAAGAATGTTGTTTTTGTACCTGTTTCATCTTTTTTTGTCTTACCGACAATTTTGACATCATACTGCGGGACTCCCCGTTTGTATTCCTGCTGATATATATTGCCATCTCTTTTAACTTCAACTTTCACCCATTCAGAAAGGGCGTTTACAACAGAAACACCTACGCCGTGAAGACCACCAGAGACCTTATAAGTATTTTTATCGAACTTTCCACCTGCATGCAGGACAGTCATAACAATCTCAAGAGCTGACTTTTTTTCCTCCGGGTGCAAGTCTACAGGAATACCACGGCCATTATCCTCAACTGTCACACTTTCATCTTTATTTATAGTAACAATTATTGCATCTGCATATCCGGCAAGAGCTTCGTCAATACTGTTATCGACCACTTCATTTACCAGATGGTGAAATCCGCGTGAGCCAACATCACCAATGTACATTGCAGGTCTTTTACGAACAGCTTCAAGTCCTTTCAATACATTAATATTTTTTGCCGTATAATTATTTTCTGCAGCTACTTTTGTCAATTTATCACCTTTTATTATTTATTTTTCAAACTTTTTTGATCCACTATGATCTTTTCCCTGAGAACTTAACCGACTTAACAAGATCACGTCCGAAATAGGAGTTGATACGTTCAATAATTATTCTCTGCTTAAACTGAAGCTCGCTCCTCCAGGCCGGATTCTCGACCCACAGATATAGTATCTTCTTATCAAACCTTGTTGCTTTTGCTATTTTTTTCAGGTCGGGAAAAAGCTCGTGGAATTTAACAATGACATCTGCCTGCTGAATAAAATCCCTAAGATTTGCAAGAGATTCATCGTTATTAAAAACATCTTCTATGCTTTTTATATCATCCATAGGCCGCCTGCCCCTCATGGACCTTTATCAAATAGTCATCCTGATTTCTGCTTAAGTATGAGTAGTTCGAGAAATCGGTCATTGTAACAAAAGCCTGCCCAAGGTTCTGCAAATATCCGCTAATCTTCTGTGCTCTGTAAGTATCAAGCTCACCGAAAACATCATCCATCAGAAAAACTGGAGACTTCGATAGGCTGTCCTTCAGATAAAAAAACTGTGCAAAGCGCAGACTAATCTGAAATGTCTTGTTCTGTCCCTGTGAGCCATATTTTTTGAGTTCCATATTATTTATCCTGAAGATAAATTCATCTCTATGGGGACCAACAAGGTTTACGGCTCTTCTTAACTCATCATCTCTTTTTTTCTCAAGAAGAAGAGTAAATTGTTCTTCTATTTTACCGGTTTCCTGGCCATTGCCTTCAAGGCTATTTCCCTCAAGATACTCATAAGTAATCGAAGGCTGCTCAGCTGAACTCATAATGAGATTATAGGAATCATTTACATAGCCGTTGAATTCACTTACAAATCTTATCCTGTGCTTAATCAGTTCAGAACCACACTGCACCAACTTTTGCGACCAGGCATCTAGCTGGTCTAGCAAGCTTCTGTCACGTGATTCTTTGATCTGGGCTAAAAGTGAAGATCTCTGGCGCAGTGTACGGTTGTAATCTAAAAGAATTTGCAAATATGTTTCGCTCGATTGGCTGATTACTGAATCAACAAATTTTCTTCTGTCACCGGGTGAACCTTGTGTTATGCTATGATCCTCAGGTGTAAGGATAACAACCGGATACTTGCCTATTATGCTCGAGGCACGATAGATCTGCTTTCCGTCTACAAAAAAATATTTCCTGTTATCCTCAAGCGTATAGTAAATTCTTAAATTATTCTCTGTTAAATCCCTGAATGTACCTGAAACTTCAAAAAAGGTTTCATTAAAGCTGACGACTTCACCATCGGCTACGGAATTATAGCCTTTCGTTGTACACAAATAATAAACCGCCTCCAAAATTGAAGTCTTCCCTTGCCCGTTTCCTCCAACTATATAATTAATCCCATCAGAAAACTCTACTTGCGTATTTTGATGTATCCTAAAATTCTTTAGAAGTATCGATCTTAATATCATCTCAGTTATTCAGACGAACTGGCATAAGCAGCATCATTATATCTTCGTTATCTTTTTTCTTTACTGGTTCAATTATCACTGCCTTTGTTGGCGAATGAAGCTTAAAATATATCTCTTCTTCTGTCTGAAGATGGCTTATTACATCATTTACATAAGCTGAATTGAAACCTATATCTATTGACTCACCTGAATACTCACAATAAATATTCTCTTTTGCAAATGCCCCCTGGTCAATATCCTCTGCAGATATCTCTACATTATTAGCTGTAATAGAAAACTTTACTTTCCTTGAATTTGTAGGAGAAAATAAAAGCATTCTCTTTACTGCTGAAAGCAGCTCTGCTGTCCTGATCTTTAATTTATTCTCATTTTCTAGTGGAATAACACTCTTGTAGTCGGGATATTTTTGAGCAATTAGCCTTGTAATAAATTCAATATCACCGACTTTATAGGAAATATAGGTCTTGCTTAAAAGGATCTTTACATCTTTTTCTTCTAATATCTTTACTAATACAGATATTGCTCTTTCCGGAACGATATATTGCTCATTATAAGTTAAATGAATTTCCTTTTTAAGAAGGTTAACCAGCCTGTGTCCATCTGTGCTAACAAAACGTAAACCTTCCTCAGTAAATTCCATTAATGTGCCCATCATAGCCGGACGCATATCTTCTTTGCTCATTGCAAAGGAAGTCTGGTCAATTGCTCTTTTTAGCTCATTTCCGCTGATTATTACCTCACCAATATTCTCAGTACTTGTGCTTCCTGGTTCAGGGAATGTAGGTATATCAGGGAATTCTTCTGGAAGAAGATAGCTTATTGTATAAACACCATTATCAGTCTTTAAGTTTATTTTCCCGCCCGGTGTTATCTGGAAAAGAATTGTAGTCTCCTGTAGTGATCTTACTATATCATAGAGCAGTCGGGCTGGAACTACAAGTTTCATATTTTCTTCTGCAACCACATTTAGTGAAGACTTAAGTGCTATCTCAAGATCGGTTGCATATATGGTCAGTAATCCATCCTTCAATTCAAACAAAAAATTCTCTAAAATAGGCATGGGAGTACGCGAAGGGACTGCCGGAATTATCTTCGTTAGCAGCTTTTCGAGGGATTTACTGTTTACCTTAAATTCCATTCTATTTCTCCAAATTAAGATGTAAAAATATCAAATTTAGTACTTATTTTCAATGCGATTAGTTGAGTACCAGATGCCATTATTCACAATTCACATACTTTATTATTATTTAAATATTTAAAGATTTTTAAAAAAAGATAATAACAATAATAATAGTGTGAATATGTTGATAACCTCATTTTGTCCATATTTTGAGCCAAAAACGCAACTTTTTTACTCTTTGTTTTTGTGGATAATTTTATGCTAACTTCGTGATATGAACATAGTGTTCATAACCCCTAAATAATCAACAAACTATGCACCATTTATCAACACCTTATCCACAGCTTTATTCTATAAATTTTTTTTAGGCAACACTTAGTTCTATCTTGTTTTTTATCGCCTCTACTGTCTCTCTTAATGTAGAATCTTCGTCTACCATCTCTTCAATTGAGTTGAAAGCGTGGATTACAGTTGAATGGTCGCGACCTCCAAAATGCAGTCCAATTGTCTTGAGAGATGATTTAGTAAGTTTTTTTGAGAGATACATAGCAATTTGTCTTGCCATAACGACTTCCTGCTTTCTGTTTTTCTCTCTTACTTTGTTTTCATCTACATTCATGTATTCGCAGACAACTTTTGTAATATATTCTATTGATATGTTTACTTTTCTATCTGTCGCAATTTCCTTTACAGTCTTTTTTGCTAGTTCAAGGTTAATTTCCTTCGAAGTCAAAGAAGAATTTGCAAGGAGTTTTATAAGGCATCCTTCAAGTTCACGTATGTTTGAGGTTATATTGATAGCTATGTACTCTAGTATATCAGGCGAGAGGGAAATGCCGTAGTTTTCGCTTTTTTTCTTTAATATTGCTATACGTGTCTCAAAGTCAGGCGGCTGAACATCAGCTGTAAGTCCCCACTGGAAACGTGAGATTAGCCGCTCATTTAATCCTTTTAGGTCTTTAGGCGGTTTATCGCTCGAAAGTACGATCTGCTTACCTGACTGGTGGAGCGTGTTAAATATATGAAAGAATAAGTCCTGAGTCTTTTCTTTATTGACGAGGAATTGAATATCATCAATTATAAGGGCATCCATGCTTTTGTAAAAATTTGAGAACTCATTTGCCGTGTTTGACTGAATAGCCTCTACAAATTCTACTGTAAAAACATCTGATGAAAGGTAAATAACTCTTTTATTTGGGTAGTTATCCAGTATTTTGTTGCCAATTGCCTGAATAAGGTGCGTTTTTCCGAGTCCGACTCCGCCGTAAATAAAAAGTGGATTAAAGGATGTTTCCCCCGGGTTTTCTCCTACAGCTATTGCAGCTGCCCTGGCAAGCTGATTGCCTTCTCCCTTTACGTAATTATCAAATGTATAGCGGGGATTAAGATAAGATTCGAAATCAGGTTTTTCCTCCTTAACAGGAGTGGGCTTCTTAGTTGCAGTATTTCCATTGCTGTTTGCCATTGCCGATAAGACAGGCTCTTCCCGTTTTAGTTCGATTTCCGGCAGTTCACTTTCCTCTGAGATCACATAGGCAAGCTTAGCATCAACACCGATTATCTGTTTTATTGTCTTGTTAATTAAGGTATTGTAATGTTCATCGATCCATTCAATAAAAAAGTTATTCGGTACCTGAATCTTCAGTGTGTGTTCTGTCAGCTGTAGTGGTTTAATTGGAAGGAACCATGTGCTGTAAGTAATATAAGGTACGCTTTCTTTGATTAGTCTTAAACATTCTTTCCAAATCATTTTGGGATCGTTACTTACGACCTCTGTCATAAAAGTTTCTGAGTTGTCCATAGTTATCAACATTTAAAAAAGAAAAAAAGTTAAAAAAATGCTCAAAATTTTAATGTTTTTTGAGATACTCAAAAGTTATCAACATTTTATCCACATTAAAAATAAAATCCTAAGTCTTTGATTTACAATGAGTTACAGGGATTGGCTGTTTATTATACACAAAACCGTAAATAAATAATCCACATTCTGTGGATAACTCGCATTGTGAAACTGTTCCACGAGAGAAAAATATCCACAAGTTATCCACATTTAAAGTTTTGTTTAAACTGTATGCAAAATAGAAACATTTTTATGCCCTTGCAAGTTAAATTTAATAAAAAACCGTAAGTAGCTTTCCTGTAAGAAAATAAAATTTTTAGTTCGACTTAAAGGCAGGGAAGAAACTCCTATTTTAAAAAGTTTCATATGTTTTAATTCACACACGATAATTAATAATTTTATAATTTTATATATTTGTGTGCGGATCATACTAAAAAAACTGTAACCGCAATAATCTCTAGATTGTCTTTCAAAATTCATAAACGAGGAAAACAGTGGAAAAAACAAAAGTTGTTGTTACCGGCGGGGCAGGCTTTATAGCAAGTCATATTGTAGAATACTGGATATCTAAAGGTGCTGAGGTTCATATAATCGATAACCTAAGAAGCGGAAATATCTCGAATATTAAGCTCTTTCCGGAAGTAATTTTTCATGAAGGCAGCATTACTGACCGTAAACTTGTTTTTTCTGTTATGAAAGATGCAACATACGTTCATCACCTTGCAGCTATGATATCTGTTCCTGAATCGATAGAAAAGCCTCTTGAGTGTGTTGAAATCAACGTAGTTGGTCTGATAAATGTTTTAGATGCTGCTAAAGCCTCAGGTGTAAAGAAAGTAGTCCACAGCAGCTCTGCCGCCGTTTATGGTGACAATCCGGAATCTCCAAAACTTACTACTATGCGCCCAATGCCAAAATCACCCTATGGCATCACTAAGCTAGATGGGGAATACTACCTGGAGATGTACAGTGAGAATTATGGACTAGGTACAATATCTTTAAGGTACTTTAATGTATTTGGACCGAGGCAAGATCCCAAAAGCCAGTATGCAGCAGCAATTCCTATATTTGTAAGCAGGGCGCTAAAAAATGAACCTATTGTAATTTATGGCGATGGTGATCAGACGCGCGATTTTATTTATGTAAAAGATGTGGTGCAGGCAAATATTCAGGCTGCCACCTGTAAGGGAATTTCTGGCGTTTTTAATGTTGCAAATGGAAAATCAATTACAATAAGGCAGCTTGCAGAACTTGTAATTTCAGAGACATCAAGCAAAAGTCAGATCGTTTTCGAAAAAGAAAGGCCAGGAGATATAAAGCACAGTCTTGCTTCGATTGAAGATACAATTAAAAAGCTGGATTTTCATCCATCTTTTGATCTTATTACAGGTCTAAAGCAGACAATAGCCTATTTTGTAGAGCACTTTAGCAAATAAAATAGATGAGTAATGGCTAAGGATTTAGCATAAATT
>JAUZPB010000013.1 GCA_030706145.1 Bacteroidota bacterium | reverse complement strand
TAAATCTCCAAATACCAGAGGCACTCTTTCCACGAAACTCTCTTATACTCTTTAGGTAACTTGTCCTATAGCCTATTTCCATTCCAATTTTCCCTATATAGAAGTGAGCTGTTTTAATGGTATCTGTCATATCCAGCGAAATGTTGTAATTCAATCCTTCGGTAGAAAGAATGAAATTACCGACACCTTTACCAGGATTAGTAACTGCAGGGCGGACCTGTGTACCGGTTAAGAATGATTTAAAACAAACGCCATTAGCGGGGTTAAGCTGGCCTCTTATTTCACCATTTGGATATTTAGCAGTATAATAATTTATATAGAGATTTCCTTTCAATAATTCACTTACGATTTCTTTTGTAAGTGGGTTATCAGCATCAGTAAATTTCCATAGTCCAGTCAGTGTTTTCCCATTTAGTAATGGAGTCAGATCTTTTACAACAAATCCAGTCATTCCTGAAGGGGCATTAACAAGATTTGCAGCAATAATATTTTCTCCAATTGTAACACTTACGGCAAAGGCAAGTCCAGATTTAGTAAGGGAGAAGTACCCGGTTCCTTTTGCCAGAGAAGTGTTAGTGGGGATTTCCTGAGAGCCGGAAAGGTTAGCAGCAAAGAAATGGCCACCAGACTGGAATACCTGGCCACGAATCTCTCCATTTGGATTAGCGGAAGTATTAATAGAAATGTATAGACTATCACTAAGCAGAGCGTTAATGAATCGATCGGTCAGTGGTTCTGCATCAGATTTTGTCCATATTCCTGAGGCCTTATTTCCCTGGAAAGTTATTGTTTTCAAAACATCACCATTTGCTCCAATAACACCAAGGCGGAACTGTCCTGATGAAATATTTGTAATCCCAGTCAATGTAATAGAGTAGGCTACTCCGACTTCAGTTAGTAATAGACTAGCTGTTCCAGAAGCTCCTGAAGCTACGCTAGGGACCTGTTCAAGAGCTGATAAGGTTGCCTTAAAGCCTGTACCAGAGGCAGGAATTATCTGACCTCTAATTTCACCATTGGGGTGTGAAGTTGTATGAACATTTACATAAATTTTCCCATTTAGTAAAGCAGATATCATTTGATCAGTCAGCGGCTCAACATCAGATTTGGTCCAAACTCCGACGGCGGTGTTTCCCCTGAAATTTCCTGTAATTGTCTTTACAATTGCGCCAGTATCCCCAATAGCTCCAAAATGGAAATGAGCCTCTGTAAAATTTGCCATACTGTCTATTGTGATAATATAGTTTAAGCCCTGATCAGTAAGAGTAAAAGCAGCTGTTCCCCTAGAGGCAGAATTAACCGGGGGTATCTGCTGCTCACCTGTAAGTCTTGCCACAAAATGTTCTTGCCCCAGCGTGACTCCCATGATCATAAGTATCGTTAAAAAGAGACTATACACCCTTAAAAGTCCTTTCATAAAGGAACCTCCTTTAGCTATTTATTTTGTGATGTGACCAAACGATGGAATTGCCCTTGTACGAATATTCTCAAGTTAAGGCTACAATAATACTCTCCCTAAATACATATTTTCCCAATGCATGTTTTACTTTTGAGAAGGAGGAGCGCCCTGTGAATTCAATATAAAGCTACTTACTTTTAGTATATCCGATAATAGATTCTTTTTCAAGTATAATAGTGTTAAGGATAGTGGGTTTTGTGATTTATAATACAGTTAAAGAAGAAATCATTGGCGGTTGGAATGTTTTTAACTTTAGGTTAAGTATTTAAGAAGTCACTATTTTAGGAAAGTATTAGTGAAGTAAATCAAAAAGTCAATCTTTATTGTACATTTTCTCCTAGTTGCTTTTTAATTTCATCGATCTTAGCCTGGTAAGAATCCTTTTTATCTGGTGATTTAATTTGCAGTTTCGAATATACTTCAATTGCTTCTTTGAATTTGCCTTGAGAGATATAGATTTTCGCCAATGTTTCAGAAATAATTGGCAGGTTTTCTGATTTCTTCTCATTTTCAAAAGGAATTTCAGAATTTCCCTCGGTAGATAAGTCTATTCTAGCAAGACTGATCTCCTTAGCAACATCTTCAAGTCTGTCGTCAATTGAAGAATTTTTTAGATTTTTGTTTTCAGGTTTATCTAGAGAATCATTGATTGTTTCAAAAGCATTTGATTCATCTGTATCGCCCTTGGAAAGTTTTTCGTCAATAATATTACTTTCAAAAAACGATACTCTTCGGCTGCTTGTAATATTGGGATGTTTGCTTTTTTCACTTTCAAGCTCACTTAGATAATAGGATAGTGTGGATTCAGAGCTAAAAAGTTCACATCCTTTTCGATAAGCATCTTCGGCCAGGTCAAAATTACCGAGTACCAGATGTACTTTACCAAGAAGAATAAAAGCTGTTGGATATTTAGGGAAAAGCTTAATGCCCTGGTTCAAAATATCCAAGGCTTTATGCGGTTGGCCTTTTAATAACTCTCTGTTTGCCGCTCTAATAAAAAGAGGAGTGGCATGGTTATAATCATAAACCATAGCCAATTTCTCCTCTAATAAATCCTTTGATGATTTAGGCAACAATTAAAGTCCTCATTTCCTGGCGTAAGCGCTTTTGAGCGACATTGAAGAAACAAATGTAAAGCCGAGGAAAAACATCAAATGGAAAGGTAAAGCAGCTATTTCCATAAAGTAAATAGAAGCAATAACTCCCACGAGACAATAAGCAGCGAGTATTAGTTCGACATAAACAGTTGTACCAATTTTCCTCTTAACGCTGTAATTTTCCTTAACACTTTCTTTTTCTGAATCAGCTTTAATTTTCGGAGTACGTACAAATTCGCTTTTTCTGTTTAGTAATCCTTCAACAACTGCACGAGAGTTGTTTACAGCAAATCCCATACTTCCAGCCATAAACAGAGGGAAAAGAGCTATTTTTTTTCTCCAATCGGTATGAATATCTTTTTGAGAATAAAGATAGAACATAAAGGAGCTAATAAAAGCCAGAATAAAAATTGACATCAAATTAAAGAAAGCATCATGAGGGCCGCTATTCTTAATAAAAATCAGAGGTACATTCAAAATGCCGGCAAGCAGAATAAATGGGAATGCCAGGTTGCTTGAGAGGTGGAAAGTACACTGTAATTTAATCCTTAATGGCACATCGGACTTCCATACCTGGGGAAGCAATTTCTTTGCAGTTTCAATATGGCCTTTTGTCCATCTGAACTGCTGTGCTTTCAGGGCATTAATTTCGTCAGGGAGCTCAGCTGGAGTAGTATAATCTCTAAGATATACGAATTTCCAACCTTTAATTTGGGCACGGTAACTTAAATCCAGGTCTTCAGCTAAAGTATCGCCCTGCCAGTTGCCAGCATCTTCAATACATGCTTTTTTCCAGATACCACCAGTACCATTAAAAGTAATGAAGAAACCGGCTTTATTTCTAACACTCTGTTCAATTACGAAATGTCCATCCAAAGCTAAAGCCTGTACCTTTGTCAGCAATGAGGCTTCGCTGTTTGCATGGTCCCATCTAGTTTGAACCATTCCAACATTTGGTTTATTAAAATACTTGAGAGTTTTCTTAAGGAAGTTTGGTTTAGGCATAAAGTCGGCATCAAAGATAGCGACATAATCACCCTTTGCAATCTTTAATCCTTCGAGTAAAGCGCCAGCCTTAAAGCCTTCGCGGGAACTTCTACGAATTTGTTTAATATCGAAACCAAGAGACTGCTTTTCTGCAACAAGTTTAGCAACAAGTGCAGTTGTTTCGTCTGTTGAGTCGTCGAGCACCTGAATTTCCAGCAGTTCTTTTGGATAGTCAATTGCACAGACACAATTTATTAATCTTTCAACGACGAACAGTTCATTGTAGAGAGGAAGCTGAATTGTAACTTTTTTATCCTCCTTTAGTTCCCTGTTCTCCTGAGGCTGCTTCTGGCCATATTTGTTGTGATAGAAAAGCATAATAAAGCCATGGCTAGCAAAAATAAATAAAATTGAAAGAGAAATAAAATACGAAACAAGTACAAAATCGTCCATAAATAATCCTGTTTATGTTAAACTACCAATTTGACACGGTACCAATAAGAATATCATCAGCAAGTTTGTTAATAGTATTTTCAACAGCCTGGCTGCGGTTTGTTTGAACACTGCCGGAGGTTGAATAATCCTCAAAATTTGAATAATTCTTCTCGGAAATCGTTTTTTTCTTTACAAGATCTCTAAATAAAACTTTTACTCCAATT
This sequence comes from Bacteroidota bacterium, assembly GCA_030706145.1. Lineage (GTDB taxonomy): Bacteria > Bacteroidota > Ignavibacteria > Ignavibacteriales > SURF-24 > JAUZPB01. Next base: position 61,412 of record JAUZPB010000013.1, on the reverse strand, counting down.
GTGATTCTTTTGCCAGAGACAGAGGGATTAGATCCGCCAGCAGGAGAAATAACAGAAGCTGCATCTGTAAAACTGACAATTGTACATTCTACAAGTGCATCGGCATTAGATCTTTCAGCTATCTGGAGAGTGTTATCGTCTATAAACCTCTTAGTTATAGCGGACTTAAAAGATTCCTTTAAGTTCAGCTCCCCACTTCCACTTTTATCATCTATTGGAGTAATAAAAACTGTTTTCAGATATGGAGCGACAGAGGCTCCCGTAAAAGAATAAAAACAGCCATTAAAGTTAACAACTGCCCAAACAACAAACAATAGCATTATATAAGGTTTATTTTTATAAATCATATTCCTGCATCTTCCGGTATAAGGTTCTTTCACTTATGCCAAGGAGTCTGGCAGCATGCTTTTTATTCCCCTTTGCATAGTTTAAGGCATTTTTAATAGCATCTTTTTCAACTGTTTCAATAGGGACGACCTCATGTATATCAATATTATCGTTAGAATTGTGAATTTCTTGATAGTTCTTCATAACGATTTGCTTTAATTCCATAAGGTCACGTTTTATTTCAATAAGTGCTCTATAGATAATTTCTCTATCTGCGTCTTCAGGTGAGCGGTGAAGAAAAACGGGAAGATTTCTATTTGAAGAGGCATCAGATTTGTTTTGCAACAAGAAATAAAAGGATTCGACATCCAATATACCAGTTCTGTTCAGGGCAATTGCAGTTTCAATTGTATTTTTAAGTTCGCGAATATTGCCCGGCCAGCTATAATTAACAAGTATTTCTCTTGCCTCATTTGTAATTCGAGGAGTAGGAATATCGTTTGCCTTAGCATAGTTATCTATAAAACTATCTGTAAGTTCACTAATATCTTCTTTTCTTTTTCTAAGAGGAGGGACATACAAAGTAACGGCTTTTAAGCGGAAATAAAGATCTTCGCGGAATCTTTTGGCATCAACTTCCTTTTGCAGATCCTTATTAGTTGCGGCTATTATTCTAACATCGACCTTTGTTACAGTTTCGCTACCTATTCTCATAAATTCTTTAGTTTCAAGAACACGAAGCAGTTTTACCTGTGTAGTTAGCGGCATTTCTGCTATTTCATCGAGGAATAAGGTTCCGCCGTCAGCAATCTCAAAATAGCCTTTTCTGCTTTCGACAGCACCTGTAAAAGCACCTTTCTTATGGCCGAAGAGCTCGCTTTCTAAGATTCCCTCTGGAATTGCTCCACAGTTGACGTTTACCATTTTATTATTAGCTCTTTTACTGTGATTATGAATAGCCTGGGCAAAAACTTCTTTACCCACTCCACTTTCGCCATAAATAAGTACAGATATATCCGAAAGAGCCACCTGCATAGTAATATCAACAAGATCACGAATCTCTTTTGATTTACCTACAATACCATAAGTCTTTTGAAATTGCTCGACAGTCATTTCTTTTTTTTAATCAAAAACAAAGTAAATCAATAAAGAACTAAAAATTTGCTCGCCCTAATTTACGGAATTTTTATATATAAGTTAAACAAATTTTTCCTCTTAATGCATAGGATAGATTTCCAGAAAATTTCCTTCACTTATATTGTCACGCTCATAGCATCAAAGGTTACAAATATTCTTTCGCGTAAAGATACTGGAAGAGATGAAAGCCAAAGTTGCAATTCTTCTTGAGATTCATCACTCAGATGATTAATGTACACACTTTCAGGATTAATTCTTAAGAGTACCTTCTTCAGAAGAGCAATATCGATATGAGTAACTTCAGTTATAAAAGCATCAAATTTTTCGTTCTCAAACAAATAAAGGTCCTCTTCACTACCAATATCTCCAGAACAAAATATTCGCTTAGACTCCACAAACAATAGAAAGCTTGAGGAGACCAACAAACTGGAGTCCTCTGCACTGGTTTCATATTTTATTAAGTGTGAATTTTCCCTGGAAATAAAGGCAATATCTTTATTAACCCTAAAGAAGCTATCAGTTGAATAAGTTAGAATATTTATATCAAAGCCCATTCTTTCTTTAAAGACATAGCCTATTTCAAGAAATTTAATAAAACTGCTGTAGAGGTTACTGTGGACAAGAAGTCTAAGGGGCTTTTGCCTTTTATTCATTTTCATCTGAATTAGTAGTGATGAAATACCATTTAAATGATCGGGATGGAAGTGAGAGAATAGGATAGCATCGATGGAATTAAAATCAATCTGGGAATTCATCAAGGCTCTTGATACTCCGTCACCTGCATCTAGCAAAAGATTGAATTCTGCAGATGAAAACAGAGTTGAGGTATGATACCTCTTAAGTGAGGTTTTACCGGAGCCAGTACCAGCGAAGGTTATTTTCAAGCTTGTTTTCTCCTTTTCTCTTCAAGTCTATCTTATAATGAAAGCTACTTTTCTAAGGAAATAACCCGCCCGTTCAATTTATATCTGTCATTAATTAATAAAAGGACAGACTTCGCTTCATCTTCTGTAGCAAAAGCACCCACATCAACTACATTTAATATACTACCTGCGACCTCTTTAGCCTTAATTTCAGCAATATACCCATCGGTCTGAAACGACTCTTTAAGTTTCTTTGCATTTTCAATGTTAAGGAAAGCACCAGCCTGAATAGTATAGTTTTTTGTCACATCGTCTGCAACTTCTTCAGCAGCTTGAGAGTTATTTTCAAGCGAAGGATTTATCTGCTCAGAGAAAGGTTCAACGTCCTTCTTTTTTTCAGCTAATTTTATGTAAGGCGATTTAGGGTAAGATTTCTTTAACTTAGCAATTATATTCTTAGCTGTGCTATATAGTCCAAGAGAGTAATAATAAGAATAGGATCTATATAAGGCTGCGTCAGCATAGGTAGACTTTGGATATTTCTCGGCAATAGTAGAGTATATTGAAATTGCGCTTTTTGCATCGCTTGTTAGCAAAGCCTCAAGATAGAGAATAGAGGGATCTTTGGAGTTCTTTACTTTTAACCTATTTAACTCTTCTCTAGCTTTATCAATTTGACCAGACTCGATAAGCTTTAATTGAGGTGAGATATTAGTATCCTGAGCAAAACTAGAACTACAGGTGAAGAAAGCAACTGTAAAAGTTATTAAAATAGCTTCCCGTAAAAAAATATTCATATAAACATTCTCAATATTTTCGGCTTAATCAAAGTGAGCCACATTATACACAGTTATCTGAATATACAGACAGTCAATTATTAAGACAGCCAGCTTTCAGCAAAATATTTATACCAAAAACGAGGTTTCAATTATGCTTTTTTAGGCTGTCTTATACAAATCCTTTTCAGAGGGCAAAGATGTCGAGATTACATCACCAAACAAAGTTCCTGAAGTTGCCCGGTTTATTTTGACTTTAATATAACTACCTTCTTTAATAGACTCAGAGCATGGGAAAACGGCCACTTTATTTGAATCAGTTCTCCCTGACATAAACTTTTCAGATTTTTTACTGAATCCTTCGACTAAAACAGTTTCTTCAGTTCCAATCAAAGCCTGATTGATCTCATAGGAGATCCTCTGTTGAAGATCAATTATTTCAGTAAGGCGCTTAATTTTGCTCTCCTCAGCTATATCATCTTCCATTTTAAAGGCTTTTGTACCTTCACGTGGTGAATATTTGAACATATAAGCACCATCATAACGAACATTCCTCATAACTTCAAGTGTCATTAAATGATCTTCATATGTTTCTGTAGGGAAGCCAGCAATAACATCTGTAGAAAAACTAACACCTGGGATAATACTCTTTGCCTTGTCAATAATTTCCATATAATGTTCAATAGTATATGTTCGGTTCATTAGTTTTAGAATTCGGTTTGAACCGGACTGAACTGGCAAATGGATATACTTGCAGATATTCTGATTAGCTGCAATTGTATATAATAGTTTATCAGAAAGGTCCTGCGGATGAGATGTAGTAAAGCGGATCCTGAGCATCGGATCGACATCGGCACATGCAGCTAAAAGGTCAGAGAAATCATTTCCTGAATCATTATAGGAATTAACATTCTGACCCAGCAAAGTCACTTCCCTAAAGCCACGCTGTGATAGTCCTTTAACTTCTTCAACAATGGAATTTATGGCTCTTGAACGCTCACGTCCACGAGTAAAAGGGACAACACAATAGGTACAAAACTTATCGCACCCTCTCATCACAGAAATCCAAGCCTGAAGTCCATCTTCTCTATAAGGCGTAATATCATCATAAGTTTCCGTACGAGAAAGTTTTACACCTATTCCTTTATCACCTGTAAAAGCCATGTCTATAAATTCAGGCAACCGTCTATACTCATCTGGACCTACGACAACATCAACGATTTTCTTTTCTTCTATCAGATCCTTTTTCAATCTTTCGGCCATGCAGCCAAGAATACCAACAATAAGGTTTGGTTTTGAAGATTTAAGTTTTTTGAAATTCCCGAGACGACCATAAATTCTTTGTTCTGCATTTTCACGAACAGAGCAAGTATTCAACAGTACAACATCGGCCAGTTCAAGCTCTTTAGTTATCTGATAGCCATAATTCTTCAAAATCCCCATAACTATCTCAGTATCAGCCAGATTCATCTGACAGCCATAAGTCTCTATATATATATTGTTATTGTTCATTATTCCCTTTTAATTTAGTAAGCAAATATAAATATTTAATCTCATCTGCACAATGCAATTGAATTAAACTGCCTTAATTGAGGTCGTAGAATACAATGTAGAATACAATTGTGTTATTTTCCGTTTAAGAATTAAAAGCAGGCTATGGTTTTTTATAAAAAGGGAAAAGAAGAAGAGATACTTCTAATGCAGAGTAAGTATGGAAGACCAGGCTTTTCTAGCCTGGTTTACAAAATTTGAAGTAAAAAAGTCCTAATTACTTTAACAATTGGTCAAGATGCACTTATTATTTATATAAATGGCAATGATTAAGTATTTTCAGTTAAAGTCCTACGCTTTTCTTAAATACTTGTCAAGTAATACAGAATTATATTAAAAACGGCAAAAGCAATAACCCCCAATATACTCATTGTAATTCTTCTTCTTCTGCGGGTTTCTCTGTAAATCTCCCCTCCAATTTGCCTTCTTTCCTCGTTTGAATTCACAAATCCTAACATTTTTATATAATATCCTAACTTATTTTATAAAAACTATTCAACAAATTATAATAATGATCTTCTGAAAAATTCAGAGACCAAGCCTAACAATTTTTCAATTTTGCCATGATTTAGATATAAATTAGCGGCAAATAGTTTAAAGTTTTGAAAATCTAACTTCAATTGTTATGATCTCAAAACGTGCACACAAAAATACATCAAATAAATGAAAAATAAATACCTATTTGTGGGTATTTATTTATCCCTGCAACAGTAACAAAAGATTTATTAATAGAAAATGTTCTAATTATAAACAAATTGCCATAAAATTAGTCAATCATTCATATAAGCCAAGAATACACTTAGACATTGAAAGCATTTAGTGAAGGTTTTATTGTGCGCAAATTTGGTCAATGTCCAAAGAGGCAAGACTACAAATCAGACAGCAAATCATAGGGTCCATAAATTTTGTAATAATAATAATTTATAATATATTTGCCCCCATGATTGAAAAATATAAACATATAATTTGGGACTGGAACGGTACAATTCTCAATGATGTTGACCTTAGTGTAAGTTTAATAAATGAACTACTTACAGATTATGGTTTAAAGACAATTTCCTTATCTGAATATAAGAATTTCTTCACTATCCCGGTTCGTGATTACTATGAAAGCCTTGGCTTTGATTTTTCAAAGGACTCCTTTGAAGTAATTGGTAAGAAGTGGATGGACGAATATGAAAAGCGGAAGTTTGAATGTCGACTTTATGAAGGGATTCGTGAGGTTTTCCGCAAAATCTCCGAGTTAAAAATTGGGCAGTCAATACTTTCAGCATATTCACAGAATACACTTGAAGAGATGGTAAAACACTTCGGGCTTCAGGATTATTTTCCATACGTAGTTGGATTAGATAATATTTATGCCGCAAGTAAGATTCAACAAGGAAGAGATCTAATAAGACGTTTGGGTTATAAAAAAGGAGAAGTACTCTTAATAGGTGATACTCTTCATGATCTTGAGGTAGCAAAGGAGATAAAAGCTGATTGTGTTCTTTTAACGAGCGGACACCAGAGTGAAGAGAAGTTCAAAAGTTATTGTGCACAGACAGAAGGAGTAAAAATTATTCCTTCAGTAAATAAATTATTTTCCAGGATAATAATTCCAGACTAACAACATAATTTATAAAACAAGAAGTGGGATGCACGTTTTATGGAATGGGTATTACTTATTGTATGGTTGTCCATCATTAATGGAGCTTTAGGCGGCCAGTATATTTTAAACTGGATGGGAAACCAGCCGAAATTTGTAGGAAATAAAGAAGTTGGTGTCTCCCCTGGAGTTATGACCTGGTGGAGAGAGCTTTCAAAGCTTTTATGGGCTGTGATCGCAGTAATTATTGAAATCAGCCGTGGTAAGAAAATGAAATATCTCTGGCCCGGTTTATTATCCTTAAGTACAATTATTATTTGTGCTTTTACAGGAGTTATAGAGAATATTGGATTTTTCTATTTACCAAGATATTATTCTCCACACATATTTGTTCCTTATGTTAATGTCTATCTAGTGTTTTTACCTTTCTTGGGCAAATTCCTCTTTAATGCTACTATAAGAAAGGAACATTGGATCGGAGTAATTTTGGTAGTTATTGGACTTTCAGTGCCGTACTTTCCAAGAATAATAGGAGCTCAGACCGATCCAAAAGCAATTTTAGACACGACTGCAGTAATATGGATAATAATAATAAACATGTGCTTATGTTCACAGCAGGTCCTAAATAATAAGACAGTGCAGACAGTTTTGCCTAATGTTGGGGCAAATGCACTAGTGGTTTGGCGCGAGATCTGGAAAATGCTTTTTATTTCAATAGCTCTGTTTATTTTTCCTTTAGTTGGAAACATGATGCGTGTAAATATTCCAGATACAGTACCTGCAACTGTACTAGAGACTCAAGTTTACCCAAAGCTGGATGATAGTAAGAGAGCTTTTCTTTCTAACTATTATGAAAAGTCAAATGAGCAGTATATACTGAAAAAAGGTTTATCTCAGGATGTTGAGACTAATATAAAATCGATTTTTAAGTCAGCTGAATACAACAGGTTCTTTGCACTTTTTGATGGAAATATATTCCCTAAGAACTGGTGGCCGATACTATTTGTTGTTCTTGCTGGTCTTTCGGGTTATATCTACAGTTTTGGATTTTTTAAGCTAGCAAAATTCGCTGCGCACTTTTGGGTTCCTTATACTAATGTATATCTTGCTATAATTCCTTTTATTATGTTCTTATTCGGTCAGCATGTAACGACTTATCAGATAATTGGAGCCGCTGTTACAACCATAGGTCTGATGGTTGGTGTTTCTGATTATAAACGCCATAAAGTTGACGAAATAGAAAAGACATACAAAGAAAGTGATGCTCAGGAGGGGAAAGCCGAATACACTGAATCGCTGAAATAGAAAATTTAGTTTGTACTTTCAGCACTAAAAAAATAAAGAAACTCGCAAAAAAAGCCGCCTTTTAAGTAAAATTAAAGGCGGCTTTTTTATTTTTCATCATTATAGATTGGTATGTGTATATGCTGAAAGAATTTGAATATTATAATTCTATTTTGCTAATTTAATTTAGAACGTTATCTTTACCGGGCATTTAATTAAAAATTTGTAACTTGGATTATCTCTCCTTCATTTGAAAGGATGTTAAATTAGGAAAATGTTTACACAGGACTTTAATAAAACAGCTATAATATATAATGATAAAAGCTTTTCATATGCCGATTTTTTATCAGAAATTCAAAGTTTTTCCTCACTGCTTAATATATCGCAGGGGCAAAGAGTAGCGCTTTTTGCTGAAAACAGGCCAGAATGGATCTTCAGTTTCTTTGCCACATGGAATTCTGGGGGAATTAACGTACCGATCGATTTTTTATCTACGGCCGAGGAAGTTAATTTTATTTTTAATGACTGCAAGCCTGCATGTGTATTTACCTCAAAAAACAACCTTCCAGTGCTGCAAAAAGCATTAGAGACTTTGGATTATAGCCCTAAAATCATTGTCTTTGAAGATATAAAGACAACAGAACTTTCTTCAGTCCAGGCCAAACTACAGGTAAATGATAAAGATGATATTGGTGTAATTATTTATACATCCGGGACTACAGGGAGTCCCAAAGGGGTAATGCTTTCATTTGATAATCTATATTCAAATGTTGAGTGCATTACGGGACTTGGAATAATAGGTTTTGACGATAGAGTAATTGCGATATTACCTTTCCACCATGCATTTCCACTTCAGGGAACAATTTTGATGCCCCTTTACATTGGTGGAACTGTAATCATACCGAATCAAATTTCCTCAGATGAGATCATAAAGACGCTACAAAAACATAAGATTACCATATTACTTGGCGTTCCAAGGTTATATAACCTATTTCATGGAGGAATAGTAAGCAAAATTGAAGCAAATCCAATAGCTAAAATACTGCTAAAAATATCCCGCAGTACTGAGAGCTACGTTTTCGGGAAAAAGGTTTTCAAAAAAGTGCAAGATACTTTTGGCGGCCATATTAAATACATGATTTCAGGTGGTGCAAGACTTGAGCCGCAGATAAATAAAGATTTCAAGGCACTGGGATTCAAGATACTTGAAGGTTATGGAATGACTGAGACCTCTCCATTGATCTCATTTAATCCACCGGAGAAAGTGAAAATTGGGTCAGTCGGGAAGCCATTTAGTGCTGTAAAATTAAAGATAGTCGATGGTGAGCTTGCTATCTCCGGAAGAAATGTAATGAAAGGATATTATAACCGCCCAGAAGAGACGAAGTTGGTACTTAGAGACGGTTGGATCTATTCCGGGGATCTTGGATACCAGGATGATGAAGGATATATATATATAACAGGCCGAAGCAAAGAGATCATTGTTTTGCCAAATGGGAAAAATCTCAATCCGGAAGAAATTGAGGGGAAAATATTAAAAGAGCATTCTATTATTAAAGAAATAGGAGTATTCCAAAAGGATGGACAGCTCTTTGCTATTATTTATCCAGATTTTCAGCAGCTACAAAAAGAAGGAATAGTTAATATACAAGAGACTATTAAGTGGACTGTTATTGATAAATATAATCTTTCAGCTGCCCCATATAAAAAAATATTTAATTTTACGATTGTCCATAGCGACTTACCAAAGACGAGACTTGGCAAGTTAAAACGCTATACACTTTCACAGTTAATTCAAAAGCAAGTAAAAGAAAAGATTTCGGTAGATATACCCGAGGACCAGGAATATAAGTTTCTGGAGGAATATCTACAAACCATTGTAAAGAAAGATATTTTACCTGATGAACATGTTGAGCTTGATCTTGGACTAGATTCTTTAGATAAAGTTGAACTTCAGGTGCAGATAGAAAAGACATTTGGGATTTCGATGTCAAATGAAGACCTGTCTTCACATTCAACTGTCCGCAAACTTGCAGCCTATATAAAAGAAAAAAAGACAAAAATTGAGACAGGAGTTATGCACTGGGGGAAAGTACTTAAGGAAGAAATAGATTTTCAGATCCCCAAGAGCAATTATATGCTTAAGTTTTTGAAACTCCTTACGAAGCCATTTTTCAAATTTTATATACGTCTGGAAGATGAAGGACTTGAAAACATACCACAAGAGCCAGTTATAATTGCCCCTAATCATCAAAGTTTTATGGATGGACTTTTAATTGCCAATGTGCTAAAGAACAAGACTCTAAACCGCACTTATTTTTTTGCAAAAGATAAAAATATAAAATCGTGGATAGCAAAATTCTTTGCAAGAAATAGTAATGTCCTGATCCTGAACATAAATAAAGATCTCAAACTAACACTTCAAAAAATTGCGACAATACTTAAAAAGGGTAATAACATGGTTATTTTCCCTGAAGGGGCTAGAAGCAGAGACGGGCAGATAATGAACTTCAAGAAATCATTTGCAATAATTAGTAAAGAGCTCAACGTTCCAGTTGTTCCCGTAGTAATAGATGGGGCATTCGACAAATTTTCTATTGGGAGTAAATTTCCAAAGCCAGGTAAAATAAAATTAAAATTCCTGAAACCAATTTATCCAGGTGATATGGATTATGATTCAATTGCAACGCTTGCAAAAGAAAAGATAATAAGCCAGTTTATGCCAATTGAAGGAATAAATCCCTGAAATTAAGTGTATATGAGTGAAGAAGAATTTGAAGAACTAATAAGACCTGACTCATTAGATTTTTTAGCAGATCATTTAACAGATGATCCCGAAAAAATCTCCTTAAAATATTATAAAGAATCACTGCCTATCCGCGCAATTTCAGAACAGATCTACTGTTACAAAAAAGCAGTAAATAAAATTCCTTTGCTTTCAAAGAGAGGAATTTTATTCGAAAGAGTTGCTCTTGAACAATCCTCATGTGAAAGTGCAGCGAAATACAAGAGTTCCCTTTTGCAAGGTGAATCAATTATAGACCTCACGGGTGGACTTGGTATAGATGATATTTTCATCTCACAAAACTTCAAGCAGCTTTTATACTGTGAACAAGATGCCCTAAGGGTGAAGCTTTTTGAGTACAATATAAAACATCTGGGAATTTCAAATATTAAGGTCATATGTGGTGATTCAGTATGTATTTTATCATCCTTTTCGGACAAATATTTTAGCTGGATTTATGCAGATCCATCCAGGCGTGATGGGAGCAAAAGACTTGTAGGCCTGCAGAATTGTTCTCCAGATATAATAAGTAATATAGATATACTCTTAAAAAAGGCCGAAAACATTCTTATAAAAGCATCCCCTGCACTAGAGTTAGAAGAAGTAAGAAAGCAAATTAAGTTTCTAAAAGAATTTATTGTTGTTAGTGTAGATAATGAATGCAAGGAAATACTCCTTTTGATAAGTAATAAAGGAATAGATGAACTAGCAGCAAATGATGTCATGATAAATGATCAGATAGATGATGATTCTCATGATAAAGATGCTAAGCTAATTGTGCGTGCAGTACTAATAAATAGTAATTCAGGAGAAACAAAGCAATACTCACTCCCCTATAGCCCCAAAAGAGTTCAAAGGAACGCAGTTGCAAAGGTACCACAGAAATATTTTTATGAGCCCGATGCTGCAATAATCAAATCGCGTTTAACTGAAACCCTTCTTAGAGAGCGCCCACTATTATTTATAAATGCAAATGTTGATTATTTAACATCGGATGAACTAATAACTGATTTTCCAGGGAGAATTTTTCAGATAGTAAAGGTAATGCCATATAAAAAGCAGACCTTAAAAGAATATCTGAATAGTCTATCAATTGATAAAGCTAACATTGCAAGAAGAGATTTTCCGGATGCTCCAGAAATAATAAGGAAAAATCTTAAGCTTAAAGACGGTGGTCAGTATTATCTATTCTTTACAAAGGATATTAACAATAAACTAATAGTCATCATAAGCCTAAAAGTTAAGCTCTAAGAAATATTTTACACTTAATTTGGAGAAAACACATTGGCAGAAGATCATGTTTCTGGTAGTAATAACAAGCTAGTTTTAAGGTCAGCGACAAAGGCAGAAGTGCCAATTTTATTGACCTTAATTAAGGAATTAGCTGAATACGAAAGACTCTCAGATGAAGTTACAGCGACAGAAGATATTTTAAGTGAATCGCTCTTTGGAGAGCATCCAGCAGCTGAAGCGATCATTGCATATTATAATGATGAGCCTGCAGCAATGGCAATTTACTTTTTAAATTTTTCCACATTTGTGGGAAAGCCAGGTGTGTACCTTGAAGATTTATTTGTAAAACCGCACTTAAGAGGGAAAGGAATCGGGAAGGCCCTCTTAAAAAAATTAGCAAAAATAGCTATAGATAAGAAATGCGGCAGATTTGAATGGTCGGTACTTGACTGGAATGAACCTGCAATAAAATTTTACAAGAGCTTAGGGGCAAAACCACTTGAAGATTGGACAATTTTCAGATTAAGAGGTAAGGCACTAGAAGATTTAGCAAAGCAATAAAAAATGAACAGGGACAAAGAATATCCTTGTCCCTGTTGTTCTTTCAATTACTATTTTAATTTATTTATCACCTATTTTACCTAGCCATTTTATCTAACCAGGTTAGTAATTTCCTGCAAAAGATTGTCAGCTGTAGTAACTACTCTAGCATTTGCCTGAAAGCCTCTTTGTGAAACGATCATTTTTGTAAACTCTTCTGATAGGTCGACATTAGATTGTTCAAGAGCTCCAGACTGCAAAGTTGTTCCAGTTTCTGAACCTAAAGCGCCGATAAAAGGATCGCCAGAGTTAGCAGAGATGTTATACATATTATCACCAATGCTTACAAGGCCCTCACGGTTCTTAAATGTAGCAACCATAACTTGAGCAAGAGTCTGAGTTTTTCCATTAGAGAAAACGCCAACTACGTTTCCATACTGATCAATATTAAGGTTAGACAAAGTTGCAGCAGCAGCACCATCCTGGCTTAATAAAGAAATCGATGAATTTCCAGAGGTCTGTGTTATTCCTGTTACACCAGAGCCAAAATCCAGTGTAAAGCTTTGTGGTTTAGCACCACCAGTCGGTGTAAAATTAAGTACAGGAGGATTTTGTGCGACCAAAGATCCATCTGAATTAAATGAAAGAGTATGATTTGCAATAGGAGCTAAAGTTCCATCAGCAGAAGGGATAGAAGCATCCCAGTTCCAAGTATTATCAGCTAGCTTTGTAAACTTAAGAGTAAGAGTATGAGAATTTCCTAGAGAGTCAAATATAGTAACAGAGCCAGAGACAACATTTGGCTGTCTATTGTTATCAGCAGAACTAACTATAGTTGCAGATGTACTACCAGTATTTGTGACACTGCCCATGTGAAGGTTAAAGTGAACAGAAGAGTTATCAGGTTTTACAGCGATATCAGTTCCAGTAGCACCAGTACCTGTAACAGAATTAACTTTGTTATTAGCATCGTAACCAAGCGTATAGGAAGGAAGCGCTCCAGAATACTGTGAAACGCCCTTAGAATCCTGAACATCTACAGTAAAGGCAGTAGCACTTGTATAATTTGTAATTAAATTAAAGGCAGTTCCGCTTTCATCATAAACAGTTGTAGTAAATGATTTTGGAAAGCTGCTGCCAACATCACCAGACTGAATAACATTTTCACTTCTGGTTAAATTAGCGTTACTATTAAGGTTTCCAGTCCAATTAGTTTCAGAGGTTTGAATAGCCGGAAGTCGAAGGTTATTATCAACTTTTATATCGGTCAATGAATTACCTGAAGGAAGCACACCATTATTTGCCATTTTTCCCTGGACAATAGCACCATTTTGTGGATCTACAAGATTACCATTTGCATCAAAAGTAAATGCGCCAGCTCTTGAATAATAATTTACGCCCTGGCTTTTAAGCACAAACATTCCATTCCCCTGCAATGCCAGGTCAGTTACTACACCAGTTCTATCGAAAGTTCCTTGTGACCAGTTTCTGTCGATTGAATTAATTTTTGAACCCAAGCCAATCTGGAAAGTATTTGTACCGCCACTAGTATCAGTTGGATTTGTACCAGCTTTAACAAAAGTATTGAAGGTATCTGCGAAAGTAACACGTGAGCCTTTAAAGCCTATGGAATTGACGTTTGCGATATTATTACCGATAACGTCCATCATTGATTGGTGATTACGTAAACCTGATACGCCAGCAAAAAGAGAATTAATAAGTGACATAATTTGCCTCCTAAGGTTTTCTGATTCAGCATCAGTCAGTCAGCCGAATCTTGAGAGCGCCCTTATAGGTCCCGCTCTGTTTATTGTTTATTAATATTTTTAATTTCTTATAATGTAAAGACTACACTATCTATGTTTGTAAATATATTTTCACTACCTTCTTCTACCTGCATTGCAGTTACTACAGTTTTATTAGGAACGTTTACAATAAATGCTGTTTTATCCATCATAACAAGAGAATCTTTAGCTCCTTTTTGTTCTGCCCTTTCAACTGCATTTTGCAATTTTCCAAGTTCAGTTTCTGTCAGATGAATGTTTCTGGCTTCAAGTCTTTTAGTTGCATGACTGGAGAACTTAACTTTATCAAGTTCTTCCTTAAAGATCGAATCAAAACCACTGGGTCCAGTCTTAACCCTGCTTTTTTGAACCTCATCATTAGAAACTATCGGTATAAAAGGAACCCTTACACCGTTAATTTCCGCCATTATTTTCCTCCGTTAATTTGTCCCTGAGAATACCTCGGCAACATCTGAAAGGCTGTAAGCAGAATTACCGACAATTATCTTTGTTCCGCTTTCTTCATATTTTACCGAGCTTATTACACCAAACTTAAATATTTCTGTTGTCAGTGAACCATTGCTATAATCAGTAGCTTTAACTTCATATTTATAGCTACCTTTGCTCAATTTATTACCATTATTATCGGTAAAATCCCAAGAAAGTTTATGGGTTCCGCTTGAAGTATTTGATTCTTCTACAGATTTTACAAGTTTTCCACTCGAATCATAAATATTAACAGTAACATTTTTTGCATCTGAAGGCAGAGTATATCCTAAGTTAATATTTGATTCGCCATTATAGTTAATTGTTGAACCACTAAGCTTTATCTCTTTCCCAATGAGTGAAACGGCCATTGTATTGTTGACTGATTGAGCCAGCAAATAATTTGCGTTTATACTATTATTAAGAGATGTGTTCATATTAGTCAGCTGCTCTAAAGATGAAAACTGAGCCAGCTGCGTTGCATACTCTGTACCATCCATTGGGTTAAGCGGATCCTGATATTTTAGCTGAGCCATCATTAGTTTCAGGAAATCATCTTTTCCCAAAGAAGTTTTACTCGTTGTTGAATCAGTATTAGATGTTTTTGTACTAGTAGTATTACTTACTCCATCTACCATTGTTATTCTCCTATATTAAATATTCATAGGTATTATAGCCCATTTTTCTTCCATCACTTACGCTTTTATCATCATAATCCCCATCCTGCTCTGATTGAAACATTTTACGTTTTGGATTAAAACTTTTCTGTTGTTTTTGCTCATGATTTGCAAGTGATATATTTATTGAACTGAACTGAACGCCATTTTGATTTAGCGAATTATATAGTTGGTTAAGATTGTTCTCAACCATTTTTTTTGCGGCTTCATTCTCGACTTCAATGTTGGCATGTACAATCTTATCGACCACAT
Organism: Bacteroidota bacterium; assembly: GCA_030706145.1. Taxonomy (GTDB): domain Bacteria; phylum Bacteroidota; class Ignavibacteria; order Ignavibacteriales; family SURF-24; genus JAUZPB01. The sequence goes on along the minus strand of JAUZPB010000013.1, from coordinate 46,129 downwards.
CTAAAGCAATTTTAACAGATCCAAGACTTTCAGGGTCAATTTTGAGTGTAATACTATGACTATCATTCTTTTGAATAAATCCGGATATCTCCTTCATTACCTCTGCTGCTTTAACAGTTTTTACAGGTGTATTATTGACAACATTTTCAGCTATTGTTTTTCCTTTAACTTCATTACCTGATAATTTGATTTGCTCATTACTGTTAATGTGGCTTTCCTGAAATTTTACTTTGAAATCCTGTTTATCAGAAGAAGCAGTCTGTTGCTGCTCTTGCTGCATATTATTTTTGGCTTTATCACCTAAGTCATTTCCTTCCTTCATTGAATCGTTCTTTTCCGAATTCAAAGAGATGGATTCCTGTTCGGATTTAGAATCCTGTTTAATATTCTGCTGTTCTGAAGGCCCTTTCTGTTGGGCAGTCTCCTTAACAATACTCTTCTGATCTGCTGGCTTCTCTGCAATAGTTTTAGATTTGTCCTCTGAAGTATCTACGTCTTTTCCAGCTAACTTGGTTGAATTATTTGATATGCCTTTACTTGCAGGCTCAGATAAATTATTTATGTTTAATCCTTTTCCTTTAGCGCCTAGTGTATCATCTTTATCTGTAGCAACAATACCTTCTTTATCAGCAGCATCTTTCTGAGCTCTGGAAGAACTGATAGATAGATTAATATCTTTTATTATTCTAGACTTTTTATTCTGTAGATTGTTTATATCGATATTATTTTTAGTAATATTTTTGTCTACACTTGTCTCTATTATAGTTTTCTCACTAGCAGGTATTTCTTTACTAGTTAAAGGAACTTCCTGTTCATTTTCTGTTAAAGGATCTGCAGAAGCTTTAATCTCACTATTATCTGATGTCTCACCACTACTGCTTAAGACATTTGCAGTCAAGGGTTCATCGATTTTCTCACCAGTAATTGAAGCATTTGTAGATGAGTTATTTTCTGCAGCATTTGCAGTTGTAGACGATGAGCTTTGTTCAGTATTCAGATTTGAATTATTACCAAAAATTTCTACTTTGCTTTGCTGCTGACTACTACCCGTCTTTACGTAAGTCAAATCAATAGCCCCCTTCTCACTTCCAGTATTTGCAAGGTTTGGGATAGCTGTCTTAGTATTGTTATTATTAATTTTATCAGCATCAGCTTTTATTGATGAAGATTCAGCCAAGGGTACAGGTTCAGAAGTATTTGCCGCAACACTCTGAGTATTTATATTCTTTGTCAAAACACTATCGGACCCTTGCTCGGGGTTCACATTTTGGCTAAGATTTAGACCATTAGCATTCTGAGCGCCGGTGTCTGAACTCATTCCCGCGTTTTTCTGAAATATGGCATTTCCATTTACCGTTTTATTAAAGTTCAGGCTTGATCCATCGGGTAATTTAATACTCTTACTGTTTATCACATCCTGAAGTTCAGTAGTACTAGTAGATTCAGAAAACATATTGAAAACACTAGGAGCACTATTACTTTCCTGGTTATTAACAAAAGATAATTCAATCTGATACTGTGGTTGTTTATTATTGCTGACTGCCGGATTTATTCCAGAGAGTTGATCTATAGAATTATTACCAGATGTAGTATTTCCCTGAATTATTCCTGCTTTGTTGCTAGTTGCTGCAACAGTAGAGTTGCCATCACTATATGATTTAGTTTCATCAATAATACTGTTAGCACCAGCAAGAGTAGGTGTAAGAAAAGGGTTATTAAGACCTGCAGCTTTATTAACTTCGACAAGAGAAATCAACAAACCTGGGTTATCCCTATCAGTTTCACTTTCCAGAGAAATTGTCTTTCCTTCTTTAAGGAGATCTAATAGATCATTTGAAGTAAGGCTACTTGCATCGAGTTTTTTTACTTCATCAGAACTAGAATTATTGGAATCGGTTTTCTCTGAGAGTATGTTAATTTTCCCGTTAAAATTATTACTAAGAAGTCTAGAGATCAAAGCTGTGACTTCATTTTCATTAAGAAGCATCGAATTTGAAAGATCGCCAGAATTTGTAGTTGAAGTGTTTCCCATATTCTGTAAACTAGTGCCAGAAATTTTAGATGCACCCAAGTCAAATTTCTGAGGAAATATTTGCCCCAAAAGCTTAAATAATGTCATCTCTGCCGAATCTATTTGTTCAACATCTTTACTGTTGCCTACCAGATCGATGTTATTCATGCCGGAGGCAAAGTTACTAGTTGAGCTGCTAAGAGCAGAACTACCAACCATATTTAGGCCTTCCGTGTCATTTTTATCCAGACATACCTTAATAATATCTGAAAACAGGTAAGAAGATCCATTAAGCTTTTGAGATTTTGCTGTACTTAATGACTCCGGGCTATTAATTACTTGTAAAAACAATGGATTAAAAAACATTATGGTGTCCTGGTTAATCTGGTAGCCGCTTCCGGGCTTAAAGTTAAGATCGTTTCGATTATTTCTGCTCTCTTTTTATCTTTAAATGAAAAGAGAATATCTCTTGCATAATTATCGTTCATTTTAATTAAAATTTTAGCAACTGATTTAGGATCCATCTTATCATATGTTTTAACCATATCTTTTTTCCACTTAATGTAAGCTGGCTCCATTTTTTTCTTTTCAAAGGCAGCATTGTTATTGCTATTCTTTGAGTCATTATTTTTTGCTGCAGAACTCTGCTTGCCATTATCAGGTGATTGCTTACCACTTGCAGAACTGTTTGGATTTAAAACAGCAGAAGAGTTGTTGGCAGCTTTAGAATCCTTGTTGGCAGCATCTGCATTTGCACCTTTAGACAAGATATTTTTATTTTCATTCCCATTATTATCAGAGGGTTGTTGCCTATTATCCGATTGTTTAGAGTCATCCTTTTTTGTTTGTGAGAGTATGCTTCTATTTTGTGAAGCTGGTGCAAAATTGAATTTAAATATATTCTCATATTTATTATTTAAAAACATCATTGCGCCAGTTGTAAGTGCAAAAGCAAGGAGAAAGACAACAGTATATATTATTTTAGCTTGCAATTTTAAGCCTCTCTAGCAAATTTCTTTGTTGCAATCTCATCAATCTCTTTTTGTTCAATCTGATTTTGGTCAATGAGAAATTCTTCATAATGCCTTTCTTCAAGGTATTCAAATATCTTATGTTCTTTTGTTTTCTGAGCAAGTTCAAGTATTTTGTTTTCTCTTTTAAGTCTTAACTGGTTAAGCTCATCAAGAAGTTTTTCAAGTTGTAAATCGAGTAAATATTCAGCATCGTCATGAAACTGAAGTTCAGAAGCCTTGAGACAAGTTCTTACTTCAATACTTTTGCGATAAGCTTCTTTTTCAGCAAGAATTTCTCTGAAGGAATTATTAACCTCTTCAATTTCCAAATCGATAAGAGAAATTTCTTTTTGGACCTTTTTTTCAATAGTCTCTTTAATTTTTTTTACTGATTCAAACTTATACTTAAACTTTGCCATATAATTATGCTATTGGTTTTTCAATAATTTCTTTTAATCTTTGTACTGTATCTGTAAATAGAGCCTTATCGAACATATCCTGCTTCAAGAATTTTCTTAAAAGGTGAATTTTCGATAGTGCATGATCAATCTGTGGGTTGCTTCCTTTTACATATGCACCAATATTAATCAAATCCTCAGCTTCTTTGTAAGTTGCGAGTATATCATTAAAAGCAATTGCGCGATGTCTATGGTCCGTTGTAACGATATCGGGCATTACACGGCTTACACTTTGCAGTGGGTCAACAGCCGGGAACTGACCTTTATTTGCAAGTTTTCTTGAAAGAACAATATGGCCATCCAGAATAGATCTTACTGCATCAGCTATTGGTTCAGTCATATCATCGCCATCAACAAGAACAGTATATAGACCAGTAATTGAACCGACTGCTCCAGTTCCAGTTCTCTCAAGTAACTTAGGCAGCATAGCAAATACAGATGGAGTATAGCCTTTAGTTGCAGGAGGTTCTCCAATAGTAAGGCCAATTTCTCTTTGTGCTTGTGCAAACCTTGTAACCGAGTCCATCATTAAAACAACATCAAGGCCCTGATCACGGAAGTACTCTGCTATAGTTGTAGCTATATAAGCACCTTTCATTCTAATAAGAGCTGGTTTATCACTTGTAGCAACAACAACGACTGAACGTTTAATACCTTCCTCACCCAGTTCTTTTTCGAGGAATTCCCTTACCTCTCTGCCACGTTCTCCGACAAGAGAAATAACGTTAACATCTGCATTAGTATTTCTTGCAATCATTCCAAGAGTAACGCTTTTTCCAACACCGCTACCAGCAAAAATGCCAACTCTTTGACCTTTACCTATTGTTAGCAGTCCATCAATTGATCTAACCCCAGTCTGAAGCGGAACTGAAATTCTTGTTCTAGTCAGAGGGTTTGGTGGTTCACAATATATACTTTTAAATGATGAACAGACAATTTCCCCTTTACCATCGATCGGATTTCCGAGGCCATCGATAACTCTTCCGAGGAGGTTCTCTCCGACTCCAATTGTAAAATTTTTTCCAGAGGCAATTATTTCACATGAAGGAGATATCTTATCAACCTCGCCCAAAGCAATCGAGAGTACTTTCCCCTCTTTAAAACCAACTACTTCAGCCTTGCAGACCTCTCTTCCACTTCTGTTAACAATTGTACAAACCTCGCCAACCGATACATTTGGTCCAAGTGATACAATTATCAGTCCTATTACATCTGTAACTTTTCCATTGAGTTTAATTGTATCAACTCTGTCAATTACTCTTTTATATTTGTCGATGAAAATGTCTTCGATCTGCATTATTTCAGATTAAATTTTAGGCCTGATTTATGAAGCTAGCTTCAAGCTGCTTTTTAATTTCATTTATTTGTGTTGTGATCCTGGAATCAACATTTCCAATTTCTGTTTCCACTAAGCAGCCTCCAGGTTCGAGATTTTCATCTAATTCAAATTTGATCTTCGAGAAGGTTCCTTCAAGTAAAGGGCTATTCTGTACTGATTGGACCTGATTATGGTCCACAGGATTAATTTTAATTAAAATATCATTAGCCCCAATTATCTTCTTCACTGAATCTCTAAGCGTATTTGTAATAATAGATTCTCTATTAATCTCACGCCTAACAATTTTTTCAGCGATCATTAAAGCTGTTTCAAGTACAACCTTGTCAAAAGCCTGGTCATATTCAGAAAGGTTTGCTTCAAGCATAGCTAATATTTTATTAAACTCCTGAGTTTTTTCAGATAATTGTGCAATATAGTTTTGCTCGAGTTCATCTCTTAACTGATTCTGACCATCTTTAAAGCCTCTCTCATAGCTATCCTGAAGTTGATGAGTAAAATAATCTTCTTCTTTATTCTCATCAGGAATTTCTTCAGGTTCATTTGTAAATTTTAGTTTTACATTACCCGATTTAAGGTTAAGCCTGACAACATCAGACATATACTTCTTCTGCGCCTCCCCTGAGGTTCAAGGAAATTTCCTCATTTTCCTCAAGTGTCTTAACGATATCAACAATTTTAGCCTGTGCAGCCTCGACCTCTTTTAATCTTACCGGGCCCATATATTGCAATTCTTCTTTCAAGAGATCTGCAGCGCGTTCAGACATATTAGAAAATATTTTCTGTTTTAATCTTTCATCAGTAACTTTGAGAGCTAAAGCCAGGTCTTTGCGGTCAACTTCGCGAAGAATGCGTTGAATATCTTTATCCTGAATATTTATAATATCATCAAAGAGGAACATGAGTCTTTTAATTTCATGAGCGACCTCTTCATCTTTTTCCTGAATTGAATTTATTATTTCCTTACTAACACTTACACTTGTTCTGTTAAGGATCTTAGCAAGACTCTTAGGGCCACCGGTTTTACTCATTGACTGATTCATAGTAAAGCCAGCAAGTTCATCAACTACTCTTTCAATTTGTTTTAGAGTTTGTGGAGATATTTTTCCAAGAGTAGCAATTCTATAGGCAACATCTGCCCTAAGATTATCAGGTAATTCTTTAAGAGCATTTGCTGTCTGATCGGGGTTCAAATGAGAAAGAATCAGTGCAATTGTCTGTGGGTGCTCTTTATTAAGAAAGTTCACAAGTTGAGCCGAATCGGCTTTTTTTAAGACGTCGAAGCCTTTCAATGTTGTCAGATTTCTGACCTTTTCAATAATTTCAACAGCTTTAGCAAGTCCAAAGGACTTTTCAAGAATAGCTTGTGCATAATCAATTCCACCTTCAAGCACATATTCTCTTGCAGTTATCATAGCATAATATTCTTCCATAACATTATCGACAATGTTAGAAGGAATATTCTTGACTTTTGTAATCTCAGCAGAAATTTGTTCGACCTCTGCAGGATCCAAATACTTAAAAACACTTGCAGCTGTATCGACATTTAGTGCAATCATAAGTAAGGCAGCTTTCTGTGCACCAGAAATATCCTCTCTTCTTAATTCCTTTGATATTGCTTTTGTCTCGTTAGTACTCATCTTCGTGCAACCATGTGTTTATTAGTTTAGCTGCTTCAGCAGGATTCTTTGCTACGTAATTTGTTATTTTTTCCTGACGAACAAGTTTTTGAGCTGCATCGTCAGTTATTTCATCTTCTATATCTCCAATTGAGAGAGCGCCTTTTTTCTTTTTAGGAGCTGCAATAGCTTGCATTTTGTTAGTACCTGCCTCCCCACTCTCAAGCATTGGAGCAGAAGGGTTTTCGAAGCCTTCGGTTTCTTCGCCAGGAAGATTAAGAGTTCCAATAATAATCTTTTCGTTTTTTACGCGGTTGAGCAGTCCTTTAAGGATGAACATTGAAGCACCAACAGCAACAAAAATCAAAAGGAGATTTGAATATTTTTCAATATTATCTAAAGCCGAAGTCCCGTCGCCTTTAGTTTCATCTTCAAGTTTTGTTTCAAAAGGTATACTTACAATTGAGAACTGGTCTTTTCTTGTCGAATCAATACCTATTGCATTTTTAACTAATTCTTCGAGTTTCTTCATCTGTTCTTCAGAACGGGGCTCGTAAACGGTTTCCATCTTATCGCCTTTTTTCACTTGTTTTGGATTACCATTTACAACAGCAGCCAGGCTAAGCCTTTTAATATATCCAGTTCCTTCGACAACCCTTTGTATTGTTTTACTTATTTCATAATTAGTGGTATTGTTTTCATTGGATTGTGATGTTGAATCGCCCGAGGTCTTTCCGTTATTCAAGGCTTTTATTGACTGCTCGCTTACAGCTACCTGTGTCTCAGGATCATAGAGTTCCATTGTTTTTTCAACCTGGTTAAAGTCCAGATCTGCATTTACAGTAACAATAGCATTTCCATAGCCTAAAATATTGTCCAGCATATTTTGAGCCTTCTGAGCAAGGTAGTTCTCAACATTTTGTTTAATTTCATATTGTTTTGAACTAGAAGCTGCAAGTGGGTTTTCATCGATTTCTTTTGAAAGCAATCTACCCTTTGTATCCAAAATAGTAACTTTGTCGGGATGGAGACCTTCGACGCTGCTAGAGACTAAATTTGAAATAGCTATAATGTTATTTTTAGAAATTTCATTACTTTTGAGTTTTAGGACAACCGAAGCTGTAGGCTGTTTTTCCTCATCTCTAAATACAGATTTCTCAGGAAACACGATATGAACTCTTACACCAGCTACACCTTCTTCTTGCATAATAGTACGGGAGAGTTCACCTTCTAGTGCTCTTTTGTAGTTTAACTTCTGCATGAATTCAGACATACCCATAGTAGTCTTATCAAAGATCTCATAGCCAATAATTCCGGAACTCGGAATTCCTTTACTTGCGAGCTGTAATCTTATCTCATAGACTTTGTCTTTAGGGACGCGGATTGTTTGTCCATTATCCTCTAATTTGTAAGGTACTTTTTGACTTGTAAGGTGATCAACAACCTTTGAAGCATCTTCAGGTGCAAGGTTTGTATAAAGAGCAGAATAACTAGGTTCATTAAAAACAAAGACAATAAATCCCAGAAGGACCATTGTCAGGACAAGAACGACTCCAATTACAAGGCGTTGTTGGAGAGAAAGTTTGTTGAAGATGCCCATTATGGCATCAAAAGGATTCTTCTTTGTATCCACTAGATCTGGATCCTAGTTAATTCTTTATACATGTCGATTGTTTTATTTCTAATTTCCATTAATAGTTCTAGACTAGTCTTTGCTTTTTCACCAGCGATCATAACCTCATGTAACTCAACTTCTTTACCTTCGGCAAAGTCCTTGACCATTTTATTAGCAGTGTTTTGATCCTGATTAACTTGATCAATAAGAGATCCTAATACCTCGCCAAATTGTGAGTCATCCTTTTTGTCAACTTCCTTTAGACGTGGTATTTCTTTAAATATGTTTTGTATAGAACCTATTTGCATTATCAACCTCTTCTATCGAATAACGTACCAACTGAGACGCCTGACATTTTTCCGGACTTCTGATAAAAATGATAATCAACTATTTCGCTTTGATTTTCCGGATAAAGTCCCATAAAAAACATCTTTTCATCATTTGTTATTCCCTCAGTTTTAGCAGAACCAGACTGTTGGACCTGTGGGATGTTATTAGTTTTGGTATTTATTTCTGAAGCTCTGGTTGTAACAGTAGTTGCAGCAGACTTTGAGGTAGTCTGAGAGCTCTGTCTAACCTGATTTAGATAACCAGGGCCATAGTTGCCAATTGTATTAGAAGTTATCTTCATTTATATCTCCAGTGCATCTTTTGCCATTTGTTTCGAAGAATTCAGAGCTGTAAGATTTGATTCATAGCTTCTAGTTGCAGCAATCATATCAACCATTTCATTAATAACATTGACATTAGGCATATGCACATAACCGTCTTTATCAGCATCTGGATGCTCGGGCATATAAACCGTTTCGCCTTCCTTATTATCTTTTAGCTCAGTTTCGCTCAGCCCTATAGGTGAGTCAGCACTACTGTTTGAGCCAGTCATAGTCGCTGGTGTTGTTGCAAAATGTGCAGGCTCAGTAGTATTCATCTCTAAGCTCTGATTCTGTAATTCAAGATTCTTAGAAAATGGGATATTCTCCTGTTTTACGACCAGGAATTTCCTTTTATAAGGTCCCCCCTCTTCAGTTCGTGTAGTACCAGAATTGGCAAGGTTTTCTGAGATAAGGTTCATCTTCTTTCTTTGAATACCTAAACCTTTAGCGCTCATTTTAATTCCAAAGAAATTATTGCTTATTTTCATCTTCCAGCCCCATTCTTGATTACGTTCTGAATATTTCTGTAGTAGTCTCCCATTTTTTTCGCGGCGAACTTGAATTTAAGTGTGTTTTCAGCCATTTCAGCCATTTCTGTATCAATATCTACATTATTTATGCCCGAAATTCTATCCTTAGTATTATCCTCAACAATTTCAATAGGATTCTCTGGGCCATGACCTTCTGCCGAAGCAAAATGCTTTGCATTAGTAGTCTTGAGTTCTCCACCCATATTCTCATCGAGAATATCCTTAAACTTTACGTCTTCCCTGTTGTAATTTTCAGTCCCAATATTTGCAATATTCTTACTAAGAACCTTTTGTTTCTGTGTACAAAACTCAAGCATTCTGACAAGTGATTTTTCTACTGGCTCAGGCATAAATTTTCTTCTTTTATGGAATTTTGGAGATATAAGGGCAAAAGTAGTGCCAAGGAACTTACATTTATATTATAGGCAAAAATGAATTTAGGGCATTTTTTTATGGCTAAATTTGTACATATGCAAATTATTATTCAGTTAAGGGCAAAAAACATTCACCAGTGAAGAAAGATGGGCAAAATTAGCTTCAGGTAGCCAAGGGGATTTCTAAGAGTAAAATTAAGTCATAAAAATTTTTAATATTTCTTGACAAATAAGTTTAAATACCTTAAGTTAACCACCAATAAACAAAGGGACTTAAGTCCCACTTGCCTGCCTAAATATTTAGTTCTTTTTCGGAAAGTCCTGATTAAAATAAAATAATTTATATAAGTAAAATATTTTAACGATTATAAATTGCCGGTTAAGAAATAATTCACACCGATATGAGGCGAACATAATGGAAATCTTATTGATCGAAGATAATCAGGGTGATATATTTTTATTCAATATGTTTTTTAACAAACTTGGAATCGGTGCTAAGCTTACAGTCTTAAAAGATGGGGCTTCTGCACTGGAGTATCTGTCAGAATCAAGATTAAAAAAAGATGAAGAAATACCAGGGCTCATTGTGTTAGATGTTAACCTGCCTGATCAAAGTGGATTTGAAATACTTTCCCAAATAAGAGATAACCAGCATCTTTTTAACGAAACAAAAATTATAATGTTCACATCTTCAAGTGAAGACGGAGATAAATTACGTGCAAAACAGCTGGGTGCATACGATTTTTTTACAAAACCAATTGATATTTCTGAATATGAAGAAGCTGTAAGACTAATATGTTATATGGGTTATAACACGCATAGGGCAGTTGTATAAGAGAATTTCTTCTGAAAAGCTCCATGTATCTGCGCTTAAATTTTTTAGATATTACTTCAATAAATCATCTTTATTTTGCATAAATGTGTTTACATAAAGCCGAAATTCGCTTATTTTAATCATAAATAAGGCACATTTTATGTGCCCTTTAATAAATCATTATTATTGTATTTAAGAGTATAGTCATGCAAGATAATTTCGTAAAGGAAATTGAGAACCTCAAAGTAAACCTTATAAAAATGGCGTCAATTGTTGATGAACAGGTAGGCAGGGCCACTATGGCATTAGAAAATGGGGACATTGAACTTCTCAGGGGAATAAAAGCAAGGGACCATGAGATTGATGCATATGAAAATCTAATAAAAACCCAATGTGAAAACATTCTTGCATTATTTCAACCAGTTGCGACCGACCTCAGATTTGTTATGTCTGCATTACTTATAAATAATGAGCTAGAAAGATGTGGTGATATTGCCGTCAATATAGCGCAGCGTGTAAAAAAGACCAGTGAAAATCATAATCTGATCGTTGAATCAAAATTACTTGAAATGGGGAAACAGTCGCAGCAGATGGTAAAAGATGCCATAGATTCTTTTATTAACTCAAATACCGAACTTGCCCAAAAAGTACTTGATTCAGATGAGACAGTAGATAAGATGAATAAGGAAAATTTCAAATTTCTGGTTTCAAAGATGCAAACTGACCAAGCGATGATCGAGCCTTGCTCGCATTTGATCCTCTTAACCAGGCAAATTGAACGCATGGCAGACCATGCTACTAACATAGCAGAAAATCTGGTATTTTATGTTGATGCTGAATTTATTTCACATCAAAAGAAGCTCAGAAAGAAAAGTGAGGATGTAAATTAACTAAGATACAAGAGATGATCACATAAGTGTGATCATCCGTATTTTCCCGAGATATACTCTTCTGTCAGTTTTTCCTTTGGCCGGGTAAAGATATCTTTTGTCACATTAAATTCGATCATTTTGCCCAAGAGCATATATCCTGTAAAGTCAGAAACTCGGGCAGCCTGTTGCATATTGTGTGTAACAATGACGATTGTATAATTTTTCTTTAATTCCAACATTAGTTCTTCAATTTTCATTGTAGCAATAGGATCTAAGGCTGAACAAGGTTCATCCATAAGTATCACTTCGGGCTCAATTGCAAGCAAACGGGCTACACATAGTCTCTGCTGCTGGTCTAGTGGAAGCTCAAGAGCCGAGTGATGAAGTTTATCTTTTACATTATCCCACAACCAAGCGCCCATAAGGCTCTTTTCAGCGATCTCTTCCATTTTCTTTCGGTTATTCATACCAGCAACCTTAAGGCCATAAACCACATTATCATATATAGAAAGAGGGAAAGGATTTGGTCTTTGAAAGACCATACCAACACGTTTTCTAAGTTCTGTTACTTCAAATGTGGGGCTATAAATGTCGCTCTGATCAAGGAGCACTTTTCCTGTTACTTTAACTCCACTTATCAGGTCGTTCATACGATTAAGGCATCTAAGAAGAGTAGATTTTCCGCAGCCTGAAGGTCCAATAAGAGCCGTAATCAAATTTTTTTGAACTGGCATACTTACTGATTGCAGAGCGTGGAACTTTCCGTAATATAGGTCGAGCCCAGAAATTTCAATTTTATTTTTTTCTGTAGTCATTTTAATAAATTCTTATCCAAATCTACCGGTTATGTAATCGTTTGTTTGTTTTTTTACAGGTGAAGTAAAAATTTGTTTTGTAAGGCCAAGTTCAACTAACTCACCCATCAGAAAAAAAGCAGTCTTATCGGCTACTCTTGCAGCCTGTTTTGTATTGTTAGTTACAAGTACAATTGTATATTGTTTTTTTAGTTCTGTAAGAGCATCTTCAATTTTTGCAGTTGATATTGGATCAAGTCCGGAGCAGGGTTCATCAAGTAGAATTACTTCAGGTTGCATTGCCAGGACCCTTGCCAGACAAAGTCTCTGCTGTTGTCCACCAGAGAGCCGCATACCGGAAGTTTTAAGGCGGTCTTTGACCTCATCCCAGAGAAATGCAGCCTTAAGGCTATTTTCTACCAATCCATCCAGAGCTCTTCTATCTTTTATACCTGAGAGTCTTGGTCCATATACAACATTTTCATATATACTCATTGGAAGAGGAACAGGCATTGCAAAGACCATTCCGACTTTCTTTCTATGAGAAACCACATCGAAATCATCTGTATAAATATCATTTTGATCCATAAGTATATTGCCTTTATGGCTGATCTCAGTTTCCAGGTCATTCATCCGGTTCAGAGCCCTGAGGAAAGTTGTTTTTCCTGATCCAGCAGGTCCAATAATGCCAAATATTTCATTTGAAGGGATCTGGAATTCTAAATTCTTCAGGATCTGTTGATCTTTGAAGAAAAAACTAAAGTTATGTATTTGAAATTTTGTAGTCATTTAATGCCTTAAAAAATTACAATATCTGCCTTTTGTATCCGGTTATTACTTATATAAGCTTTTTCTTAATCAGCTTCTTCTTAATCAGCTTCTTCTTTTAGCAATGAATCTGTTCATGAGCCAGTAAGCAGTCAGGTTAACTAAAAGGACAGCAATAATAAGTGTCGCTGCAGTTCCGTAAGCATTTTCCTGAGAAATTCCCTCTCTTGCCAGAATATAAAAGTGTACAGCCATAGTCCTTGTAGAATCAAAAATTGAAGTAGGCAGTCTCAAAGAAGAGCCAGCAGTAAATATAACGGCTGCTGTTTCACCGATTGAGCGACCAATGCTAAGCATAATACCTGTAACAATTCCTGGAAGTGCATTTGGCAAAATGACTTTTTTTACAGTTTGCCAGCCTGTTGCGCCCAATGAAAAGCTAACTTCGCGGTATGTCTTTGGTACTGCTCTAATGGCTTCTTCAGAGGTTCTAATGATTGTAGGGAGGATCATTACAGCAAGCGTAAGGGCACCGGAAAGGATTGACCAGCCCATCTCAAGAGTAATAACAAAGAAGATATAGCCAAAGAGACCAAAGATGATCGAAGGAATACCAGCAAGACAATCAGTACCGAATCTTATAAGTCTAGTTAACTTTGATTCCCTTGTATATTCGGAAAGATAAACAGAAGTAAATATTCCCAAAGGTGTTGCAATCAGAATTGCAAGAAGAGGAAGAATAATTGAACCAATTATTGCAGGAAATATTCCACCTTTACGGCCCAGATCTTCAGGATTGCCAGTAAGAAAGTTTAGAGTCAGAACAGGCAGGCCTTTTTCTAGAATAAAAAATATAATAAAAATTAATATAAGCAGTGTTAAAACTGTAGCGCCACCTAAAACAAAAACAGCTCCACGTTGAACATACCTAGGATTAAGTCTCATCATCCTTTCACCATCCTTTTTCTTAATGCAATGCTAGCAATTGAATTCAGAATAATAATACCTACAAACAAGACGACGCCAGTTGCAAAAAGAGCCTGTCGATGAAGGCCAGTGGCATAGCTCATTTCAAGAGCAATATTTGCAGTTAAGGTTCTTACGGAATCCAAAGCCGAATGAGGCATGTTTACGGAATTTCCGGCAACCATAATGACGGCCATAGTCTCTCCTATTGCACGTCCAAGTCCTAGAATAATACTAGCAATAATTCCTGATTTTGAGGCCTTTACTGTAACCATATTGATTGTCTGCCAAGTAGTAGCACCTAAAGCCAGAGAGCCTTCCCTGTAAGACTGAGGTACGGCGAGGATTGAATCAATTGAGATACTAATAACAGTAGGAAGTATCATAATTCCAAGAATAATTGAGCCAGATAAAAGCGACAGTCCCGGGCCACCCAGATAATTTCTAATTAAAGGAGCAAGGACTATTACACCAATAAATCCATAAACGACCGAAGGGATAGCAGCTAAGAGCTCAATAGTTGGTTTAATAATTCTCATTATAGGTCTTGGAACATATTCACTCAAAAAAAGAGCGACGGCCACACCTAAAGGAGCCCCGAGGAGCATAGCTCCAAAGGTTACCCATAGTGAAGCTGTAATCATAGGAAATATGCCAAACTTCATCTGCTGCGGGTGCCAGTCAGATGAGAATAAAAAATTCCCTACTCCATATTTGAAAATGAAAGGCACCCCCTCATTTATGATAAATAAAGTTATTAGCAGTAGCGCCGAAATAGCTGAGAATGCAACTGCCATTAATATTCTGCGAACTCCTTTTTCACTAAGCGACTTCATTATTATACCTTGTAATTAACATCTTCTCTATAAGATTTTCTTTAGTACTATTTTATTTAGCTGGGAGCAGTCCATTTGATTTAATTGTCTGCTGCCCTTCAGAGGAAAGGATATAATCGATAAAGTTTTTGATCTCACCTTGGGGTTGACCTTTAACGAGCAAGAAAATTGGTCTTACCAGCTTATATTTACCACTTGTTATAGATTCAGCAGTGCTTTCTTGTCCATCGATCTTAAGAGCTTTAACTTTTTCATTTATGAGTCCGTGAGAAATATATCCCACAGCATTTGCATCATTTGCCACTGTTTCTCTTATTGTACCGTTTGAATCCTGAATTAAAGCATCTCTTTTAAGATTAATATCTTTTATAATCTGTTCAAATGAAGATCTTGTGCCGGAGCCTGCCTCACGAGAGACCACAGTAATTGGAGCATCTAAGCCTCCAAGTTCTTTCCAATTAGTAATTTTCCCATTAAAAATATCACGGACCTGATCAGTAGTAAGATTAGTAACTGTATTTTTAGGATTAACGACAACTGCAATACCGTCTTTAGCCACAACAATAGCATCGAGTGATTTGGCTTCCTGTGGCAGAGTTACAAGGTCGGCCATACCAATCTGTGCAGCGCCAGAATTCGCCGACTGAATGCCAACAGCAGAACCTCCACCCTGGACCGTAATAGTAACGTTATTATGAGACTGCATATATTGGTCAGCAAGTTTCTCAGCAAAGGGTTGAAAAGCTGTAGAGCCTGCCATTGTAATTGGAACTTTAGCCTTCCCACACCCAAAGAACATTGTAAGGAGAGTTAAAAGCATTGCAGAGAGGAAGAAATACTTCTTGAACATGATTTACTCCATTATGTTAATATTATTTATTCGTCATTTTTATAAAATCAGCTAAAAAAAAATAATTAAAAAGAAGGTTGGTTAAAATAGCTTAACATAAACTTAACAATTTCTTAACATTGAAGAGTGCTAGGCGGGATTATTTAATAACTATTAAATAATTGCATATTCAATAAAAATATTTTCCTGATAACACAATTACGAGAATAAATTACTGATGCCCTAGAGTGAAAAATTTACAATAAATTCTGAAACATCAGGGGTTCCATTTCTAAGATGTGCTTTTTCAATATTATTGAGGAATAAATTATACACGTCTGGTTCGCATAAAAGGCGTCTAATAAGTAAAGGAAGTTTTTTTATATTCCTTTCATAAATTCCAAGGTTATTCATAACAAGAAACTCAACGTTTCCCTTTTCCTGCTCCCATATATAGTTGTTCACGACAGGAATTTTCTTTATCATCAGGATTTCCATAAACGTAGAGGCGCCACATTTTGTAATTACAATATCAGAAATATTTAAAAGCTCATAAATAAAATCCACATATTGAAAGACCTTAAGAGTAGAGAGTTCATAATTTTCTTTCATTTTTTGGACAGACTGAAAGAATTTTTTATTTTTTCCGCATACTACTGCAATTTGTGCAGAGTCCACACCTTCTATCAGATTTCGAACTATTCTCTCCCCCTTTGGAATTCCGTCTCCACCACCTACAATTAAAACAATTTTTTTATCTTCCTGAAATCCCAAGGACTTCTTCAGCTGTGGAATCTGATCTTTAGGAATTGGGTTTGAAAATTTTTCATTCAGTATAAAAGGAAAAACATGAAGGTTCTCAGAAGATACTTTTCTTCTAAGAGCATAGTTCTTCAAGCGTTCGCTAAAGACAATAAAAGTTTGTTTGCGATTTAGAAACCAAATTGGATGAGCAATAAAGGGATCTGTAACAACAGTTATGACCGGAATATTTACGCCTAGTTCCTTTAGAATTTCAAAGACAGGTCTGATTAAAAAGAAATGAAATATTACAATTTTATCCGGCTTTTCCTCTATAATCCTCTTTTTAATTACAGGCTTAATACGATTCGAGACAAGTAAATCACTTAATTTTGCAAAAGGAATGATCTTATTTATAGCATAAAGTAATTCATAATACCATTTTGCCCTGTTCTGCAGTATTCTATAACCATCCTCAACAATAAACTTTAGATAAGAAGGACTTGAATGCAATCCATCGATTAATACTGGTTCAATTTTTTCAGAGTAGTTCTTTTTAAGATATTCTTCAACTGATCTAGCTGGAGCTAAATGGCCACCACCCGTTCTCAAAAACATAAGGAAGTATTTTTCTTTTCTCATTATATAATATTTAAAAATTATTTGAACAGGTTTTATCCATAAAAAGATACATTTTCTGATAAGACCAGTTTATATGGTGGAGGTATTTTTCAGATATATAAAAAATAGCAGGTTTTCTCAGAAATTTGCAGCCCTATTGCCTAATATACTTAGTTTTCCGATGCTTTTCCAACTTCGATCTAAAGTAACAGTCTCATTAAAGATCTCACCTTTTTCAATAGTGATAGAGTTAAATTGAACAAGATTTGCATTTATATCGTTAAAAGTTAACCCCGCATTAATTATTTTTATATTGTTTCTGGTATATTCACAATTCCCATGTATATGGCCATGAAGTATAAGCTTTACATTATTATTTGCAAAGAGTTTAAGAATTCTCTTTTTTTTAGTCAATTTCATCATATTGCCTTCGATTTTTCTCCAAAGGTTCGGTTCTGAAGAGGAGAATTCATCTGGATATTTAAAGAAGTGGTGGTGAATAAGCACAATTTTAATTTTACCTAAATATTCTTTTGAGCTAAAAATTCTTTGAATCCCAGCGATTTCCTCTTTAGAAACTTTTCCTTTAGCAGCAAAAGTATTTTTAAGGTGTGAATATTCTGCAATTGAGTTAATACCTATAAGGGCAGCGTCCCCCAGGTTTTTGACATAAGGAAATAAATCTGAGTCATTAGGATGGAAGGCGTGAGAGAATGTTTCAAGGAAGTATTCACCAAATTGATTAATTTTACTTTTGTAAGAGACTTTCTGACACCTAGAAGGAAAATCTAATATATCATCAACAGTTTGAATACCTCCAAAAATATCATGGTTCCCAATTACAAGAGACACCTTATGTGAATCGAGCAAGTCAAACTGCTCTAGAATCTCTCTAAATATCTTAAAATCTTTTGTTTCGGCATTATCTGTAATATCGCCTGAAATTACTATATGGTCATAATTATTTTCCACAATATAGTTAAGTAGAAAACGAGTTCTTTTAATATTGGAATGTCTAAGTTTCGAACAAATATGGAGATCTGAAATATGAGCAATTTTCATTTATATACTTTCTTTATTTAACTTTGTTTACCAAAGACTTAAATTATCATATATTTTCATTATTTCTTAAAGAAAGCTAACGAAATAAAAGTAAGTAAAGCTTACAAAGAAATATAGCAGATCATTATTAACTCAGTATTATTTTATTGTTAAGTTAATGTTAACTTTCGGTGCTAGAAGGCCAATTTTGATTAAATACGCACAAAAAAGGCTCCGACCGTAAAAAACAATTGGAGCCCAAAAATAAAAGATTTATCTTTTTAGAGAACTATAGATTTTCAGTTATTTTTCTTTTCAGGTAACTGGGTACTAGTCTGCTTATTTTTCATCTGCTCAGCTTTTTCACCATCAACCTGCATGGCAGACAGGTAGAAAGAAAGACTTGCAGTTCCGTCCATAGTAGGTTCATTTGTTGAATAGTCTCCATAGTCATCATGGTAAACAGCAAAGTCAGACTGGAACTTTTCATACTCATCGCCATTAACTATTTTAAGTCCTTCAAGATACTTAAATATAGATCCATAAATTGGACCATCTACCAAGCCACCGGAAATTTTATAATGATTTTTTACCCAAAGAGAAGAATGTGGATCCTGAGGTGAATCGCCATTTTCAGGTAGATCAATTATCATACTTGTTCCCCATGGGTTGCATCCAAATAACCAATCGCGAAGTGCAGCTTCCATCTCAAGGTATTTTGTATCTTTAGAGAGCTGTGAATACAATTTTGATTGTGAAATAAGTGCGCTTACAAGATTATTTGAGCACCATATAAATGGAATTCCTATAAGGAAAGGATTATCTTTACCGCGTTGAAAAACATTTTCAAGTCCCTTTTTCATAAACGGAAGGAATTTTCCGGCAACCTTTGGGTTATCCAATTTAGCAAGAAGGAAATGGCCAAGGTTAATAAAAGGATACCACTCATAATGGCTTGCTGTATCGGCACCCATCCATGGAGTAACAGGTTCAAGGCAACCATACTGCACAGCATCTTTTAAGTATTGTTTATCACCTGTAACATTATAAAGCTGTACGGCTGCAAGTTCCAAATCATCAGTATAGTTTTCCTCCTCATAAAAATATGGAGAAACAAAGCATGCAGTCTGACAGACGCCAGGATATTTTTTCCCAAACTTATAAGCTGCTACTGCTTTATCAGCAATTTTTTGTGCAAACTCGGGATAATAATCTTTAAGAAGTACTGATCCTAATGAAAAAGCAGAGGCATATTTTCCAGCAGTGGAGGCAACGCCGGTCGTTCTATTTTTTGGTTTTCCTAAGCCTTGGACTTTTCCAGTTACGAAATATACAGGGCGCTCAAGTCCTTTACCATAGTTTACCGAGTCAACTGTAGGAAGTCTGAAACCAGCATGGTCACGATCATCAGCAATCTGATTGAACATGATCTCATCTGAAGGGTTCATCTTATCTAACCAATCCAAGCCCCATTTGGCCTCATCCAAAATATCAGGGACACCATTTTTCCCAGGGTTTCCATCTTTATCATATTCATCTTTAAAGGCCGAAGGATTCTGCATATAAGCAAAGAGCATTTGGTAAGTTGCATTTGCAGATGTTGTAACATACTGAAGATAATCAGTAGCATCATGCCATCCACCTTTTACGTCAATATGTTTAAGGTTAAGTTCGGGATTATCGACGATAAATCCATCATGAGTATGACAAGAATCTTTTAAGAAAGGATTATATCCACACTGCTGCTGCCTCATATACTTCAGCAAAAAGTCAGCCGTACCATTATAAACATTGTTAGAAATTGGGAATGAAGGTGATTGTATATTATGGGCTTTAATATAGAACGTACCATTTTTTTCAAAATCAGTAAAGATGAGTCTGAAGGAATTCTTAAAGTTACCGAATTTTCCAAAACTCTTAATTTGTTTCCCTTTCCAAACAGGTTTATTTGTTTTTGCATCATAGACTTCAAAAGATTTAAGCTGAGTAATATCATCAGTAATCAAAACGGCAGCCTTAATTGATTTTTCCAGATATCCCAGCTGATTGATTCTAATCCAGCCCTCAGCAGCAAAGATCTTTGCAGATAAAGAAACGGTTAAGGCCAGACAAAAGGTAATAAAATTTTTCATAGAATACCCTGATTATTTTGCGGATATAATACCGGTTGAGTTTTACAAAAAAAAATCATCCCCCTTTCTTTCTTATATAAAGATAAGGGGGATAATTTAACGGGAGAAATTACTTTATTTTTGCCAACCATTCAAGGGAGATTTCATGGTTGAAATTGAAAAAAGTAATTAGTAACTAACACCAAAAGATACGTGATGTACACCACCAAATATTCCAAAGGCCTGATAAGCATAATCGATCCTAATTGGAATACCTGAGAATTCCTGCATTACACCTGCCCCCATTGTCCAGCCACGTTCATCATAATTACTCATATAACCTACGCGTGCAGTAAAGGCATTAAGGTAAGTATATTCAGCGCCGTACTTTGTCTTTTCGCCATAATCTCTAGGATGGCGGGATTCAATACTAAGGACAAGTTTTGATGAGTTATCCTGAAGGTCAAAGAATCCAAGAGGTTCAACAGTAGCGCCAAAGCTTACAGCAAAAGGCATTGGGAAAGCTTCGCTTTCATATTGAAATTCTTTTGATATATTCTGCATTGAAGCTGCAAAACGAATTCCATTATACTTAAAATCATATATAGCACCTACATCAATTGCAAGAGGCATACTGAATTTACTTGAAGAATAATTTCTGGATTGCAGAGCAAGTTTAGGATCATCCCAGCTATCTCCTGCAGTTGAAACCATAGCATCTCCAAGGTCCTGCTTAACATATTTTAGGTGAACACCATAGGAGAACCTATCGGTGACCTTTTGCGAGAAAGCAAGGCCAACTGCAAAGGCAGTTGGTGAGAAAGTACCCGCATCAACATACCCTTGTGAATTATTGGATCTATAGGTTCGATAGAATGTTCCATAATCCATGGCCAGCAAGCTAACGCCTATGACTCCGAAGTTGCCGACCTTGACTGCAGCAGCTGCTGCATTATAGTTGATATCGGCGATGAATTTTGTATGGTTCAAAGTAACATCGACGTCACTCTGGATCTCACCTATCAGAGCGGGGTTCCAGAAAATACCATTAGCGTTGAGAGTTGAAATGATACCAACGCCTCCTTTACCTACCACCTCAGCAGAGACAGGATTTTCAAGAAAGCGAAAGCCAACCTGCGCTTTTTTTGTAATTTGAGCATTACTGCTCTGAAAGCAAAATAGTGCTATAAATATCGGCACTAATTTTATATATTTTATATTTAACATCATAACCTCCATTGTATCAGGCAAGTATTTAACTTACTTATCTGACAATAATAAATTTTACGAATTGGTTATCTAAGGACTTACCAAATTGGCCCTGTGCGTCAGTAATTGCAAGAATGTAAATACCGCTGCTTACATACTGATTGCCATCAGTGCGTTGGTTCCATTCTTCATCAGCTGTACCATTGTGTTCTATTACCTTTACCAGATCACCTGTTTCAGTAAATATCCTTAGAGTACATTTATATGGAAGGTTAAAGAAAGATATTTTATCGGGTGTACCGGCAGATAAAACGCTACCGGCTGCTCTAGTTGCTGGATTTGGGACTACTCTAACTTTGTCGGATTCCTCTAAACCAGGTTTGAATGCAACTGCAGGGACAAATGAACTTGTCACAAATCTTGAGCTTTCAAGTTTCTGATTAGGGATATAATCATATCCATTCTGAGTTCCATTATCTACAGCTGTTACAGCATAGTAATAGTCGACTCCTCTTTGCACAGATGAATCAATAAATGAAGTTACATTTCTATCTTTTGTTTCATAAACCAATTCCCATCTGGATCTACTTTTCTGATCGAGTGGATCATTAACATATAATGCACCTCTTTTACGATATACTCTCCAAGCATACCAGTCATCAACACCTGTCTCAGCATCATTAAAATAAGATTGGTCAGGGTAAGACCAGTTTACAGTAATAATGTTAGGTCCGGAAGTGACAACCATATCAGGAGAGGGAGGCGCAGCAGGTACATATAAACCTTTACTTAATCTATTCCATGCCCAGTTAGCCCTGTCTAAAGTGACTGCCAGTGAATCTTTTCCTTTAAGGATCCAATCATCTTTTTCCTGGTCAGAGATTTGTTTGTTGAACCACATACGGCCAATCGAGTCGGCCATCTTCCAGCCAATGCCGCCAGCGCCAACAGCATAAACAAAAGTCACTGAGTCATAGCGGCCAATTTTTGAATCTTTTGTAAGTGAATATGGTCCAACAGTAATAAATCTCATTGGTCCTTTTTCAGGCTCCGCTGCGGCCAATGGCCACCTACCGCGTCCATCGTCACCTTTGTAAGTAGCTTTCAGGCTAGAGCCTCTGCGTCCCCAAAGGTCAGCATCAATTCCAGCGTGAGGTATTGAATAAGGTTGTGATTTGTCGTCAACTTTTTCGGCATAAGATTTATCAGCATATAAGAGTGTATAGCCAGGAATTTGTGTAGAATACAGGTAACCATTTATTCTATCTGGGTCACCCATATCATCAGTCGAACCATTTTGATATGAAGCAATAGTACCTTTATTTTTTGAATCATAATAATAGCCAATGTATAATGAATCACGGCTAACGTTACTGTGCTGTGATTTAACTTTCATCCAGCTATCAAGGTCATCTTCACCTTCAAAGCCCCATGAACCTGTAACAGCTTTTGCGCCAGCTTTTGAAGGGCCAAAGCTAAACGCAATAGGCCACCAAAAGTTTATTGTTTGGTCAGGGATTGTATCCTTTGAATTCATAGCGTCACGAGGGACTTTTAGTTCACCTGTAAACTTATGAGTAGCTTTCCAGATAAAGTAATTTGCATCGGTTTGGTTGCTAAAGCCATAGATTTCGACATGACTTCTAATACCGAACTGGCCTAATACATCTTCGAATTCGATTTTTATATCAGATTTCAGTTTAGGATCAACCTTCCACAAATAAGGAGCATCCAGAGAGACACCATCGACTGTTAAGTGAGGTGGGCGGTAGCGTCTGGTTTCTAATCCCCAATCGGTTTTACCCGGATTAGTAAGAGTCTCACCATTAATGATCATAGATTGTGTTTTTCCATCCTGGTCTTTAATACCATTGTCATCTAATGAGAGAGGATTAAAGATCTGATACAACATATTTGACTGATATTCATCGCGCGGCCAGAAAAATGTAGTAGTTTTTTCAGGTGAATCACCTGCCAAATTCCAGCTAAATTGCGACTGTAGCCCGCCATCTCCCATGAGTTTATTCATCATCACTTTAAAATTACCAACATCAAGTGTCATTGGCGGTGGATTAAATTTACGCTGTGAAAGCACAAATGAAAATGGCACCATCAGCATTATTGCAACAGCACTAGTTATTTTATTTTTCATATTTATTCCTTAACAATTTTTATCTTTTTATAGACACTTTATAAAGTCTCTTCAAATTTCATTTCAAAGTTTAGAGGTTCAGACGAAGTCCAAGTATAATTCTTCTTGGATTTAGGAATATAGGAGCCTCATACCACCCCGTTTTAATATAGTCTTTATCGTATTCGCCCCATTTGTCGGAGCCTCCTTTATCAGGAGTATGGAGTGAGTTTTTATATTCACTTAACTGAGCGGGGGTCATATTATCTGTATTAAGCCATTTATTGTTTGTAAGATTCTTTATAGTCACTACAAATTCGATGCTACCGAAATCAGTATTGAAAGCTTTGGAGGCTCTGAAATCAATATTCCATGTATTTACTTCATCAACCCATATCCAGTTCTTCATATCAGGTTCACCGGAATTGATAACGAACCTATCACCAGCACGCCATTCAAAGAAGAAGTTTGTATAAATACTACCAAGCCAGTTTATTCCTAAGAATTCAGGGCCAAAGTCAGAAGGAGTATGGATATTTAAGTTAACATTTGCGCGTGGTTTAGGTATTGGATTATCCTGAGTAGCCGAGCGCATTTCGTCCTGAGCTTCGAGTTTATTTTCATAAATTTTTGCTAAACCAGATTGACCTGAGCTTGTAACCATATAATCATACATAGCGTTAAAAGAGACAAATCTACCTACAGGTTTTTCTAGTCTTAACTCGACACCTCTGACGTCTTTATATCCATCAGGGAAATATTCAGTTACAATATTGTCGCCATAATAATTCTTATAGGTTCGGGCCATTGGGCGATTAGAAATGTCCTTATAATAAGCCGTAACGTTTAAGACGAAATCTGAGAGGAACATTTGTTCATACCCGAATTCATAAGAAACAGTTTTTTCCATTTTAAGGCCAGGTGTTGGAACAGTTACAGATCCCTGAACAGCGTAGAGGTCATATAGGAACTGAGTTTGTGCACGCTGGTAGAAATGTCCATAATTAAAGTACAGTTTGCTAGCTTCAGTAATTGGGAATGAAACGCCGAGTCTTGGAGAAATATAAGCCTGTACCTTATTTTCTGTCTGCGGCCATCCCGGAGGATTTTCGAGCAAGTCGCGGAAGTTACTCCATCTTTCATAACTGCCTGATGCTCCAGGGAGGTTATTATAAATATCATTGATCAGCTGTGCGTAAGCATCTGCCAATGGGAATTCGACCTGGTAGCCTTTCTTAAAAGGATTTAAGTAATCAAGGCGCAAACCTGCATTCAATATCAGTCCTTCAAATTCCATTTTATCTTGAACATATAAGCCCATCTGAAGAGGGTGTGATTTAACATACTGCCATGTATCAGGTGTATAAGAGAGCTGGGACTGATACCATGTTCCTGAATACATGAAGAAATCTTCAAGCTTAGCTAAAAATCCAGCTTCAAGCTGATTGTGCCTACCGAGCTGCGCAGTAATATCACCCTTTAATTGATATGTGTAGGTATATGATGAGTCAACTCTTTGTGTACCACCAAAAATTCTATATTCAAGAAGTGGATCATAAGCATAATTAGTAGATGCATTTAAGCTACCATAGTCAGGCACCAAATAAGTGAAGGTTCTTTTTGCCTTAGTACTATAGAAAGAAATTGTGTTGGCACCACCGGTAGTGTCCATTCTAAAGGGTTGAAGCATCTGGTCAGTATATCCCAAATTGAATTCAAGAGTATAGAAAGCTTTACTCGAGAGTGTATGAGTAAATTTGGAACCAGCTACAATATATTTCTGGTCAAAAAATTGCAGGCGGCTTTTATTAAAGATCTGAGATAAGTTATCTCCATTAATAAGTTTAGCCTGGGAAATAACTGAGCTCTCGGTTGAATTCAAGAAACCAAAGCTGGAGGCAACATCAGACAAAGCTCCCCCGTAGCTAGTAGCGCTACCGCCGCTTAAGGTTGAGGTTTTTGCATACAAACCATTAACTGAAAGTTTCATACCATCTGGGAAGACAGTAGTCAGCTTTAACTGACTATTCCAGTCCTTATAGCTATCACGTCCACCAAGGGGAAAAGCAAATTGAGAGTTTTCATATTTAAATCCTAAAAGGAAAGTAGACTTTTCAGCATAATCACCCCAAAGAGGTATAAAAGATCCTGGAACCGGGCCAGTAATACTTCCTTCAATAAAATAGTCAGGTTTTGTTCCATAAGAGTACATTGGATGCTGCTTTTTCCACAGGTCAATTATCTGAGAATCACTTAAAGCCGCAATTTCGATTGGTTTTTTAGCTTTTTTATAGCTATTCCAGCCTTTCCAGCTCCAGAAGTCACTAGGTACAGCCATAGAATCAGCATGGGTCTGAATTCCATTAAAAGCATATTCTCCTGTATGGATCTTATATATCCAGGAATCTTCGCTCCAAGGATTTGTGCCAAAGTACCTTTTTTGATTTGCAGGGGCCACATCGACCCTTACCGATGCAGTATAACGATCTCTTTGTCCTTCTTTTGTAACTACATTCAAAAGGCCGGATTGGACGCCACCATATTTAGCTTCAAAGCCGCCTGTTAGGACCTGCATTTCCTGAATAGTAGTTGAGTTAAATGCAAGATATGAGTTACCAGATCTTGGATCCTGAAGCGACATACCATCAAGTCTTACATCTGTTTCACGGATTGCCCCACCGCGCACGCTAAGGCCGTTACCTTCAGAATTGCTTACCAGTTCAACTCCTTTTATTTTACCAAGGAATTCATCGACCCTTGTAACAGGCATCTGTTCGATCCTTGCTGTGGAGATAACTTCCTGAGTAGCGGCAACATCGGCCTTAATTATCTCTCTTTTTGCAGTTACGACGACCTGTTCGGTTTGGATTGAAGCAGATGAGAGGTCAAAATTCAGAGTGATTGTCCTATCGAGATCAACTTTTACAAGTTTTTGTATAGTTGTCCCATAACCAATCAAACTAGCGCTTATTGTATAAACTCCAGGTGGGACATCCATAATAAAATAGTATCCGTCGATATCTGTTGCAGCGCCAAGAGTTCTGCTTAAGGGGACTTCGACGCCATCTTTTACGACAGAATGAGTAATTACAACATTTACAGCAGGAAGCGGTTCATGAGTTTGCCCGTCCGTTACGCGACCGGTAATCTTTCCGTTTCCAGCCATAACCAGATCAGAACAAATCACGAGGCTGATAATTATCAGCATTGTCCTGGAAATAAATGATCTTGCTTTGTCTAGATATTTCATGTTTTACCTTTATTTAGTATTTTGATTCAATTTTTCTTAGAGCTACACCTAACAAAAGGAAATTTTCAGATCCTAAAGACACATTGTTTTATTTTCATTATGAATTTCAGACAAGGGGTTTTCTACATTTATCTATTTTGCTTCACACATTCTATTTTTCTTTAGAAAAATTATTTATTAAAGTCAAGGAGTGCTATATTCTTTATTATTTAAAATTTCTCTTGCGAGTTTTAAAATAATTTGTTAACATCACTACTATTTGTTATCAGGTTCTTTGTAAAGAAAAAGAGGTAATATTGGCAGTTATTGCAATTGACCTATTAAGTGCAAGTCTAACAAGCGCTGCATTAGGTAATTCAGGTAAAGTTTTATTTAAGGAGACCAAAAGCATTGATGGTTTGAAAGGTAATGAAGTTAGTAACCTTATCAAGAATCAAATAACAAAGATACTTCATCTGTTTAAGAATAGACCTATTCAAATCAAATCTGCCGGCATTTCTGTTCCAGGGATATATTATTCCCGCACAGGTTGCGTGTGGGCTCCTAATATAGAGGGGTGGGATAATTATCCTCTTAAACAGGATATGAAGTCCCTTCTTATTGAACAAAACCTGCATGTAAAAATAGCCAATAAACGGACCTGCTATATTCTAGGCGAAATGTGGCTTGGTGCTGCTCAAAACACGAAAAATGCCATCTATCTTTCAATTGGTAAAGGTATTGGTGCAGGGATAATGATAGATGGGAATATTCTGCATGGGTTGAATGATGGTGTTGGAGCTGTAGGATGGCTATCACTTTCTACAAAATTCGATCCAGTCTACAAATCAAAAGGTTGTTTTGAATATCTAGCCTCAAGCTCCGGAATAATAAAATCAGTCGAAGAGGCGATAAAAAAACCGGGCTACAAGGGGAAATTAAAACAGAAGGATATTTCACGACTTACCATTCTTGATATTTTTGAGGCATATAAGGCAAAAGACCCAATAGCCCGTAAGGTTTTATTACAAACTCAGAAGTATTGGGGAATAGTAGTAGCCAATTTAATTAGCCTGTTTAATCCTGAGTTAATTATTCTAGGGGGGTCACTTTTCGGACCAGCGCAGCAGTTCATTGGAGCTATTTCTGAAGAAGCTTCAAAATGGGCGCAGCCTTTGTTTTCTGAAAATGTCAAAATTGTTGGATCGCAGCTTGGAACAAATGTTGGATTAATAGGAGCAGGTCACCTGGCAATGAGAAAACTCTGAAAATTTTAAGAAGTCTTTACTCATAAATCTTTTCTCAAAAATCTTTTTCGTATGATATTTCAAAGCAAATATTTTTACTTTCCTTCCAGATTTTATTATTTATTAAGTTAGATACGCACAGCCACTTTCTTTTGCATGCAATAATTTTGCTCTGGATCTAATTCCTATTTACCCCGATACTACTTTTATTGGAACAAACAGATTTTAGAGTCTAAAAAAATGGACTGTTGTATAAAAGACATAACAGGGAAAGACATATTAACAATTAGAGCAATATTTTTCTATTTTATTTTAATTATTCTGCCCTTCCATAATACTATAGCACAAACTTCAGGTCAGCCAGTAAAAAGTACGACTTCAGCATTTGGATGCGGACCTCTAGAGGGAGGTTATGCCTCAAAGTTGAGCGTCTATCAAGGAGAGAAATTAAGTTTCTATATTTCCACGAAAGCCGATACTTTTACACTAAAGATATACCGTTATGGGAAAGAAAAGAATCTTGTAGCCGAAATCAAAAATCTTCCTGGTGGCATTCAGGAAGTAATGCAGTCTGATTTAGCTTATGTAAATGGCTGTAATTGGGAAGTAACACTTAAGGATTTCACAGTACCCAACACCTGGAAAGCAGGTGCATACATTGCAGAATTTCCTGTTAAAAGTGATACAATAAATCCAATTTTGTTTTTTGTAAAAGAGAAAGACCCATCCAAAAGAAGTAAAGTCATTCTTGCTTGTGCAACAAACACATATCAGGCTTACAATATGTTTGGTGGCAAAAGTTCTTACTCAGCATATAGCAGTGGAGGAGAAGGAGGAGCACATGGTTTTAACTATTCAGTAAAGCTATCCTTTAACAGACCAGTAAACAGGAATAATCACGAAGGAACAAATCACGCTAGTTTTTACTCATATGAATCAAAACTCATAAGGTGGCTTGAGGATACTGGTTATGGGAGTCAGGTCGATGTTGTAGGTGACAGTGATTTAGATTCAGATCCAGAATATCTAAACTCTCATAAAGTCCTTTTTATTGGTGGGCATAGCGAGTACTGGAGCCAGGGAATGCGCCTTAATGTAGAGAACTTCATAAATACGGGAGGTCATTTAATTTCTTTGAGTGGAAATACCTGCTGGTGGCAGATTAGATATGAAGACAACTACAGAACTTTAGTATGTTATAAAAACTTAAAAGATCCAAATCCAAATCCGCAGTTAACCACAAGCGAATGGTTCAGCATTAGGCGAGAAAATACGCTTCTGGGAACGAGTTATCAAAATGGAGGACAAGCAAATTATGGAAATTGCCTTAATAGTGATTTTGGATATGGTGGTTATATGGTCTATAACACTCAGCACTGGGCCTTTAATAACACTGGATTAAAAGATGGAGATACTTTAGGATGGAATAGAGACTCTTCGATTGTTGGATTTGAAGCCGATGCAGCTTTGTTTTATTTTCAGAAAGGACTTCCTGTAGTAACGGGAGTAGATCAGACTCCAAAAGATTTCCAAATACTTGGAATCTCTCCAGTAAACAAGCAATCTCAAAACATACCGAAAGAATGGGCAACAATGGGAATTTTTAGATACGGTGGAGCCGGATCTGGATTTGTTTTTAATGCAGCTGCAATCCGTTGGATTTGGGGATTATCCTCTGGGAGAAGTAAAGTTTCAACTATCACAAAAAACATTTTGCAACATTTTCTTCAGGATAAAATCCCCCCTGAATTTACATATTGGAGTCCGTATTCTGTAAAGTCTGAAATTCGTTTTAGTCATAATGTACAGTTCAATTCCCGAATTGAAGAGCTCCAATATGGAAACAACCTTACACTTAGAGTAAAAGCAAAGGATTATGATTCAGGAAAAATATTCTACAAATGGGCTGTAAACGATACAGTCCTTAGTGATGCAGCAGAGAATTCTTTTATTTTTCAGTCAGTAAAGCATACTTATGGGAAAAATAAAGTTACTGCTTTTGCATATAACCTAAAAGACACATCAAGTATCAGTTGGATAATAAACACAATGCCTGGCACATTAGCCATAGATAGCATACCTGATACTGTAATTAAAATAGGTATTCCATATAAATATAGAATTAGCTATTACTCAAAATTTAACGATCAGATCAGCTTTATCATAAATCATCTTCCACAATGGGCAAAATTTAATACGATAACACATTCAATAGAGGGAATTCCAGATAGTTCAGCAGACAGCATAAGTATTTCAGTAAAAGATATGCATGGCGATGAATATACGCAGAGTTTTATTCTAAGAAAAGCAGATACAAGTACTAGCACTTATACTAATGAAGGCAACATCGCAGGATATAATTTATCACAGAATTATCCTAATCCATTTAATATTACTACAAGCATAAATTTTTCGATTTCACAAGCAGGGCACGTAAGTCTAAGTGTCTACGATATTCTGGGCAATAAAGTAGCAGTACTTGTAGATAATGATCTACAGGCAGGAAATTACAACATTAAATTTGATGGCAAAGCACTAGCTGGAGGAGTATATATATACAGGATTGAATCTGGAAAGTTTTACGACTCGAAAAAACTCGTGTTATTAAAATAAGGGGAATCTGTTCCAGGAATTAATAAACCGGGGGCAAAACAAACTAGGCAGAAGATTTCCAAAACAAAAAAATAACTATTTCATTTTGCAGATAAAGCACAAATGCCCCGAAGGAGAATCGGGGACATTTGATGTAATAGAGGGAAATTACTACTACGAATCACATCTTTTAAGCTTAGCAATTCATATCAGCAATTATTTATTACCAGCGTTTTCCACCGGAATTAAAATTTCTGTTATTTCCTCCCCTTCTATCGTTACCTGAACCGCCACGCCTGTCATTCCCTTTTGGGCGAGCTTCGCTTATAGAAATTTTCTTGCCTTTTATATCTTTTGTATTTAAAGCCATCATTGCTTTTAGGGCTTCTGCATTTCCAGGCATCTCGACAAATCCAAATCCCTTTGATTCTCCGCTAAATAAATCTCTAATTATTTTTACACTCTTTACCTGTCCGAATTCAGAAAAAGCCTGCATTAAGTCTTGATCTGCCACTTCTTTAGCGAGATTGCCAACAAATATGTTCATTTTTTTCTCCTTTGAGGATTGTAGGAACCGGGAAAATGGTTCCGTAATTGTATAATGTTTACTGTAGATTAAAATTAAAAGGCAAGGAATGTGAAAGGTTCTTTGCAAGATGAATTTTAATTAGTATAAAACATAACCAAATAACTTCCCATTTGCAAGATATTATTGTCTGCATAGAGTTTTGCATAGAGTTTTGTTAAGGTGTCAAAAATAATGTCATTATTAGAGAGACACTTCTATCATAATGTTTGTAAGTGTTAAATAACTCACATAATTTGCGAACTAGTTCCCCGATATTAAGTAAGATAGGACTGTTGGTAAGTATTTTTAACTGAATAAGTTACATCTAAAAAATGGGACCTCAATAGTACCAGAGTTTTCACCTTTATCTTAGTTTGATATTCATAACCAATTTTATTAGCTTTACATTTGATTTTTGTAAAAGAATTAGGGAGTCTATGAGGGCAATTATTCCTGTAGCAGGCTTCGGCAGCAGACTGAAACCTCATACGTATTCAATTCCTAAGGTTCTATTGAACGTAGGAGGGAAGCCGATCATCGGTCACATCGTTGAGAAACTTCTAGGTGAAGGCATTCACAAAGCAACATTTGTAATTGGTCATTTAGGTGATATGATCAAGGAATACATAACCACGACATATCCAGAGCTAAAAGCCGATTTTGTTGAACAGAAGGAAATGCACGGTTTGGGCCATGCAATTTTTACAGCGATTCCGACATTTGATGAAAAAGAGATTTTCATAATATTAGGAGATACGATATTTGATGTAAATCTCAAAGAAGTTTTCAAAAACAAACGTACTTCACTTGGAGTAAAAACAGTCGAGGACCCAAGCCGGTTTGGCGTTGCTGTTTGTGAGAACAATCGGATTATACAATTGATTGAAAAGCCTAAAACTCCAATATCCAGACTCGCGCTAGTTGGGCTATATTATATTTCCGACAGTTCAAAGCTTGTAAGAGCACTCCACGAATTGATCGAAAAAGATATTAGGACAAAAGGTGAATTGCAGTTGACCGATGCACTTCAGATAATGATAGAATCTGGAGAAGATATAGCCACTTTCCCTGTTGATGGCTGGTATGATTGCGGGAAACCGGAGACGTTACTTTCAACTAACAGATATATTCTTGAAAAAGATGCCACACATATTGAACTTAGGAATGTTGTGATCAATCATCCTGTTTATATTGCTGAAAGTGCAATTATTGAGAACTCAATTATAGGTCCATTTACAACGATTTCTGAGGGGTGTGTTATTAAAGACAGCATTATTAGGAATTCCATACTAGGGACTGGAGCTAAAGTAGAAAAAGCAATGCTCGATCATTCTCTTGTTGGTAATTCTACAATTATAAAGGGAAGTTATAAAAGGTTAAATGCCGGAGATTCCTCGGAAATTGAGTTCTATTAAAGAATGTTGCAAGTTATTTCCAGAGAGAGAGAGATGTATCCGGATAAATCATGAATTAAAAAGGATTGTTTGTAATTCATGATTTACAAAAATAATTTGTTGTTAACAATTAATTCAAAACAATATAAGGTAGAAGACAATGTCATATTTCTTTACATCTGAATCAGTATCGGAAGGGCATCCGGATAAAGTAGCCGACGCTATTTCCGATGGCGTTTTAGATGCAATTTATTCAAAAGATCCAAATGCAAGAGTTGCTTGCGAAACCTTTGTTACTACAGGACTTGTTTTAGTAGGCGGAGAAATTACTACAAAAGCTTATGTAGATATTCAGGATGTAGTAAGAAAGACGGTTGAAAAGATTGGCTATACAAGTGCTGACTATAAATTTGATTCAGAAAGCTGTTCAGTTTTAAATGCAATTCATTCTCAGTCTCCAGATATAGCAATGGGAGTTGATAAAGGAGGAGCTGGAGATCAGGGAATTATGTTTGGATATGCTTGTGACCAGACAGAAGAACTTATGCCAATGCCTATAATGTATGCACATAAGCTGGTTCAGAAGTTAGCCGATATCAGGAAAAAGAATCATGACCTGATGCCTTACCTTAGACCTGATGCAAAGAGCCAGGTTACAATTGAATACGATGATGATCATAATCCAATAAGGGTTGATACTGTAGTAATTTCAACTCAGCACGATGGTGATGTAAAGCAGAAAAAGATAAAAGAAGATGTTATTGAACATGTAATAAAGGCTGTAATACCTGCAAAGTTTTTAGATAAGAAGACCAAGTATTTTGTTAATCCAACAGGCCGCTTTGAAATTGGTGGTCCACATGGAGACAGCGGACTTACAGGCAGAAAGATCATAGTTGATTCATATGGTGGCTGGGCACCTCATGGTGGCGGCGCTTTCTCAGGAAAGGATCCATCAAAGGTTGATAGAAGTGCTACATATGCAGCCCGTCATATAGCAAAGAATGTCGTAGGAGCAAAGCTTGCAAAGGAATGTTTAGTACAGATAGCCTATGCTATTGGAGTAGCTCAGCCTGTATCAATCTATGTTGACACAAAAGGAACGGGTGTAATACCAGATAAAGATATTGCAAAAATGATAATGAAGGAAGTTGACTTGACTCCTAAGGGAATTATTAACAGATTAAAGCTTAGAAGACCTATATACCAGAAGACCTCAGCCTATGGTCATTTCGGTAGGAATGATAAGGATTTCACATGGGAAAAACTTGATCTGGTTCCTGTATTTAAGAAATATGCTAAAGTAAGTAAGAATTAAATTCAAGAAATTTTTCTTTTTTTAAGGAAAGGTATTAGAAAAAATGAGTCAAGTATTAGAAAACAATGCTGCTACTACTACAAAAGAGCAGATCAGATATAAGGTAAAAGATATTTCTCTTGCCGAATGGGGCAGAAAAGAAATAAAACTGGCTGAAGCTGAAATGCCAGGATTGATGTCAATACGTAAAGAATACAAAGATTCGAAGCCCTTAAAAGGTGCAAGAATAGCAGGATGTCTTCATATGACAATCCAGACAGCAGTACTCATTGAGACATTAGTTGAACTTGGAGCAGAGGTTCAGTGGTCCTCATGCAATATATTCTCAACACAGGATCATGCTGCAGCAGCCATTGCGGCAAATGGTATTCCAGTCTTTGCCTGGAAAGGTATGAATGCTGAAGAATTCGACTGGTGCATAGAACAGACCTTATTCTTTGGTGAAGGCAGAAAGCCTTTGAACATGATCTTAGATGACGGTGGTGATCTTACAAATATGGTATTGGACAAATATCCAGAGCTTGTAAAAGATATAAGGGGCCTGTCAGAAGAGACAACAACAGGTGTACACAGGTTATATGAAAGAGTAGTAAAGGGCACACTGCCAATTCCAGCTTTTAATGTCAATGATTCAGTTACAAAGAGCAAGTTTGACAATAAGTATGGCTGCAGAGAGTCTCTTGTAGATGCTATCAGGCGTGCTACGGATCTGATGATGGCTGGTAAAGTTGCTGTTGTTGCAGGCTATGGTGATGTAGGAAAAGGAAGTGCACAGTCCTTAAGAAGTTCAGGTGTAAGAGTAATTGTAACGGAGATTGATCCGATCTGCGCTCTTCAGGCTGCAATGGATGGCTACGAAGTAAAGAAGATGGAAAATGCAATTCCAAGGGCTAATATAATTGTTACATGTACTGGCAACAGGGATATTGTCAGAGGTGAACATTTCCACCTTATGAAGGATAAAACGGTTGTCTGCAACATAGGACACTTTGATACAGAAATCGATATGGCATGGTTAAATAAAAACTATGGGCATACAAAAGATACAATAAAGCCACAGGTTGATAAGTATACAATTGACGGAAAAGAGATCATAGTTCTAGCCGAGGGCAGATTAGTAAATCTTGGATGTGCCACAGGGCATCCATCATTTGTAATGTCAAACTCATTTACAAATCAGGTCTTAGCACAGCTTGAGCTCTGGCAGAATTCCGAGAAATATGAAAATAAGGTCTATATGCTTCCAAAACACTTAGATGAAAAAGTTGCAAGACTTCATTTAGAACAAATTGGAGTTGAACTTGACACTTTAAGTGAAGTTCAGGCACAATACATAGGTGTAAAGGTTGAAGGTCCTTATAAACCTGATTATTACCGCTATTAAAAGCAAAATGTAAAAGTTTAAGGTCTTCTGTCCTTAAAATAGATTACGAAAAAAGGCTCAGGTTACTTAGTACTGAGCCTTTTTTATTAGAAAAGCACTTTAATTAAAAAACGCCAGCTATCTTTGTCCCACAGTGCGAGCAGTTTCCATCGACTAAATCATAAGACTCAACGCTATGCCAATCTCTACTTATTAGGCGGCGATTGCATGTAGGGCAATATGTTGCTTGCCCTTCCATATTATGTACATTTCCAACATAGCAGAATTTAATTCCAGTGGTCATTGCAATGCTACGGGCTATATTCAAAGTTGAAGCAGGTGTACGTTCTTTATCAATCATCTTGAAGTCAGGATGAAATGCAGTAAAATGCAGTGGAACCGAATCGCCAAGGTTCTTAAGGATCCAATCACACATTCTCTGGAGCTCTTCGGCCGAGTCATTTTCCCCAGGAATAAGTAAAGTTGTCAGTTCAAACCATATCCCGGTCTCATTTTTCAACCAGATCAGTGTATCAAGAACAGGATCCAGGTGAGAATAAGTAACTTTATGATAAAATTCTTCACTGAATGCCTTCAGGTCAACGTTTGCAGCATCTATATACTTATAGACATCCTTTCGTGCATGTCTATCAATATAACCTGCAGTTACCATTACAGACTTAATCCCCTCTTGTCTAGCAAGCTGAGATATGTCTATTACATATTCACCAAATATAGTCGGATCATTATAGGTATATGCAATTGATGGTGTACGATATTTTTTCGCGAGTGCAATTACATCCTCAGGAGAAGCATGAAAGGAGTTTTCATCATCAAGTTTTGCTTTACTAATTGACCAATTTTGGCAGAATTTGCATCCTAAATTACAGCCAGCCGTACCAAAGCTTAAAATTGATGTTCCAGGATAAAAATGGTTCAATGGTTTCTTTTCAATAGGATCAACAGCAAAACCAGTTGGCCTGCCATAACCGATAGAATAAAGTGTTCCTCCTATGTTTTGTCTAATAAAACAAAATCCTGCCTGTCCTACACCTAAAGTACAATATCTGGGGCAAAGAGTGCAAAGTATTTTATTGTTGTCAGTTTTTTCCCACCATTGAGCTATCTTTAATTCTTCTTTTATCATAACAGCTTTCCCTGCAATAACTTAACTACTAAACAGCCCGGATTAGCAGGAGGTTCCCACTAATCCAAAGGCAAAGTTCATAAGTTAGTTTCAATAATTCAACATAATTTTACGGCCAGATTTTGTAGGGATAAAAACTTATCACTTTCTTTTTAAGGTTTTTCCGCCAGCATTGTTGTTAGCCAATCCATTATTCTTTTTAGGGAAGGGACGCAGCTTAAGATACATTTCTTTCAATTTCTTCTCAACCTTTCCAAAAACAGTTTCTGTTTCATAGTGTCCATTTTTCATTAGTTTTCCAGCTTTCATTCCTGTTAAAATCTCAATTGCCTCTTCTATTCTAGTAACAGGATAGATATGGAACTCATTATTTTGAACAGCTTCAATTACATCATCTCTAAGCATTAGATCTTTTACATTCTGTTCAGGAATTATTACTCCCTGTTTTTTATTTAAGCCAAATATCCGGCAAGCATCAAAGAACCCCTCGATTTTTTCATTCACGCCGCCAATTGGTTGAATATCCCCTTTTTGATTTACAGAACCAGTAACAGCAAGTGACTGCTTAATTGGGACCCCCGATAAAGTCGACAGAAGAGTACATATTTCAGCTGTAGAGGCGCTATCGCCATCAATTAAACCATATCCTTGTTCAAACACCAAACTTGCAGTAAAGGACAATGGGAATTTTTGTCCAAATGTATCACGGAAGTATCCACCAATAATAAGTACACCTTTATTGTGTGTATTTCCGCTTAAGCCAGATTCTCTTTCAACATTAATAATATTTCCATTTCCGAGTGAAACTGTTGCAGTAATTCTTGTCGGTTTTCCAAAGGAAAAATAATCCGAGCCATAGACTGCCAAGCCGTTTACCTGACCGACCCTTTCTCCCTGAGTATCGATCATTATACTGCCTTCGCTTATCATCTCACTAATTTTCGATTCAAACAGTCCATGTCTTTCTTTTCCATTATTATATGCCTGGTGTACATGATAGGCACAGACGCAATTCTCGCCATTATCTTTAGCCCAAAAATTTGCCTCTCTCATAAGATCAGCTACAAACGAAAACCTTGTAGTCAACTTTCCCTTTTGACCGGCATAACGAGAAGCATACTCGATTATTGCAGCAATAGCGGATTTATCAAACTCCATAAGTTTTTCATTTTCGACCAGCTTTTTAATTACCCCTGCATATTCAATCAGTGATGTCTCACTTCTATTCATCTCGTAATCGAAATCCGCTTTAACCTTAAAAATTTTCTTAAAGTCATCCTCATACCCTGATAAAAGTGAATAGAGGTACTGACTTCCAATGAAGATAATTTTTGTCCTACAATCAATTGGTTCTGGTTTAAGAATAGTTGGGGAAAACTGATAATAGCTAACGAAGTCCTGAATCTCTAGTTTGCCATACATAAGCACTCTTTTTAAGGCTTTCCAAACGCCTGGTTCCTGAAAAGCATCCATAGCATTAAGGACAAGGTATCCTCCGTTAGCTTTTAAGAGAGCTCCAGCCTTGATCTTCGTAAAATCCGCATACCAACCGCCGTGTCCGTCACTGAATTTTTCGATTGTGCCAAAGATATTATTATAAGATGGGGTAGTTTCAATTATTATAGGACATTCTTTAGTGCTGGAATTATCCAGGACAATATTAACTTCATATTCTTTAAAGTAGTCTGCATTTAATGTTTCCCCATCCTCATCAGTCTTAGGTCTTATACCTTTAAACAGGTCAAGCGTATTAAGTATATGTTCCTCAGCATGATCCAGAAACTTTGCTACAGCCTCGAGTTTATATTTATCTTTTAAGCCACTAATAGCTCCTTTGACAATCACATTAACTGCATTTTTTTCCAGAGACTGGAGTTTTTCCTGGTAATCCTGGCTTAGTTTTAATCCCTTTTTAAATACACTCTGAAGTTCTTCCTGATACAAAGCATATTTAGTAGAAATCTCAATTGCCTTTTCCTTATTGATTTTTCCCTGTTTGACCTGTTCATCGAGCTGCTGAATGATAATTGGCTGATTATCTACTAAGGGAAAGACTTCCGGTCGAGATGATTCTCCGACCTTAATCTGACCGAGGGAAAAATTTTCCTTTTTTAATTTTTCCTCGAAGTTATTCATCAGCTTCTGTTCTTTTTCGCTGAATTCAGCAAGAAGTTTTTTCCTTTTATTTTTATAAGTTTCTGCCTCTAAGGCCTGAGGTATTTTACTCTGAAGGTATTGAATGATACCGTTCATATCATGTTTAAATTTTGAGGCCTCACCGGCTGGAAAAACGAGCAAACATGGTCTGTCATTATCCTCAAAATTATTTACGTATGCATAGTCTTTTAAAACCGGGCACTTAGGTCGAATAACCTCCAGCATCTGTTTTACAGTAGTTGCCTTTCCAGTGCCAGACAGACCAGTAATAAATATATTATAACCTGGAGCCCAAAGTTCTACACCAACCTTTAAGGCCTTTAGGGCTCTCTCCTGCCCAATGATCTCATGAATAGGAGTAATATTTCTAGTAGATTCAAACTCAAAGAAATCCGGGTCAACCCTCAGTTTTAACTCAGCTGGTTGAAGTTCCTCATGCCTAGGAGCTTTTGTGTTTTTCATATAATTTCTTCCATAAAAAAAGGTTTATTGAAAGATATGAAATTTAATACAACTACGCAGAAATATTAAGAAAATTTATAATATGGTTTATAACTAAATGCTATTTCCCCATTTTATACAGGGAAGCTAATTTGAAATCTTGTACCATTGGATGAAGAAATATTTAATTCACCCTTTATTTGCCTAACCAGGCTATCTACTAAAAACAGTCCTAAAGTATTAGCGTTTTCGAAAACCTTTGGAGGAAGTCCAATTCCATCATCTTCAATTATTAGTTGACAAATGTTTTTCTCATCTCGATCAAAGCTAATGAAAACTTCACCTTTTTCCTGGTCAGTAAAAGCATATTTAAGAGCATTAGAAACCAGTTCATTCAATATTAAGCCGCAGGGTACAGCAAGGTCGACTGGCAGATGAATATTTTGTACTTCTATGCGAATAGTCACCTCATTTTGTTCTTTTTTATACACTTTATAAAGATGGCTGCATATACAGTTGGTGTAGTCCTCAAAGTCAATTTCTGAAAGATTACTGGATTGATATAATCTTTCATGAATCATTGCCATTGCACGAATCCTGTTGTTACTTTCGTTGAAGAGTTCATAGTTTTTCTTATCTTCGATCATATCTGATTGCAGGCTAAGCAGGCTCGAAATAATCTGAAAATTATTTTTTACCCGGTGATGTACTTCTTTAATTAAGGTTTCTTTTTCTTTTAATGAGGTCCTAAAAACCCTTTCTGTTTTTTTCCTTTCAGTTAAATCCTCAAAAATCATAAACACCCTGGTAATTTCATTTTCACCGGACAAAGATACCGGTATAGCTGAAACATTAAGCCACACATAATCATTAGATAGATTATTATAAATTCCCATTACCCTATTATTTACAATGTGACCTGTTTTCAAAGCAGCAATAAAGGGAAAATCTTCGTATGGAAATTCATTTCCATTTTCCTGAAGTATCTTCTGGTTCAGGGGCAAGAAAATACTTTCAACTAGTTTTTCCTTTGTCACGCCTAGAATTTTCAGAGCTGAGGAATTTGCGGCAATTAGCTTTCCATTAGACCTATAATATAATACGCCCTGAACCATTCTTCTAAATATTTTCCTATATCTTTCAGAAGATATCTTTGCAAGTTCTTCGGAACATTTTCTTTCAATAGAATATCGGACTGATCTAAAAAACTGTCTTTTATTTACTTCCCCCTTAATCAAACAGTCCTGAGCTCCAGCTCTAAGGGCATTTATAGCCTCACTCTCATTTTCAGGCAAAGCCATAACAATTACAGGAATAAAGGGATATAGTTTCATTATAGCTTCTAGTGAGTCTAGCCCATGAGATAAATCTTTATCAATATCAAGCAAGACTACATCTGTTTTCATCTTTTTTAATATTTCAAGAGTTTCACTCAAATTAGTAGAAGATTCAATAATTATTTCCGGATTATTATCTTTATCAATTAGTTGATTAATTAAGCAAAAATTAGCCGGATCATTAGAAAATACCAGAATTCTAGCAATAACAGGAGCCATTACCCAGTCCTCAATTTATGTTAGAAATTATTAAGCCATTGCCTACAGTTTGAATTGTTATACTTAAGATTATTACACTTATAATAGTAGAAATTTTTGCTTTGCCGGAAAATTGCCTAAATATTTTTCATAAAGTAATATTGTCACATGGAACAATAATATTATAGCGCAAAAATTTTATGAGAAAATGGCAGGTTACTGGGTTTATACTGGGTTTTGCTAGTTAACTAAAAGCAGGTAATCTAAAGCGATGAAGAGAAATATTTTAGCCAAGAGAGAAAGTGTGCATGTCTCTAAGTGTGTATGTCTCTAATGATTTTTCCATTAGAGACATACAATTTCAATTTTACTGATGAATTTTTCTAATGTTTGAAGGGGCATTTTTTAATTTTATATCTGGCCTTTGAAAAATACCAGTATTGAATTTGCCAATTAACTGCTGCAGGTTTAATGTTAATTTATCCAAATCACTTGCAGCACTGGCTATTTGCTGAATTTCAGTGGTAGATTTGTTTGTTACTTTTGTAATTGCCTCAATGTTTCTACTTATTTCTTCACTAGAAGAAGCCTGCATTTCACTTGCCAGCGCAACGCGGCTAATTACTTCACTTACGATTTCTGTGCCTGAAATTATTTCACTTAGTGCCTGACTTGCATTCCCAGCAAGAGACTTTCCGTGTTCAACTTCTTTTGTACCCTTGCTAATAGATTCTACGGCAACAATAGTATCACTTTGAATCTGTTTAATCATTAGTGCAATTTCTTTTGTAGCTTTTGAAGTTTTCTCTGCAAGTTTTCTCACCTCATCTGCAACAACAGCAAAGCCACGTCCCTGCTCACCTGCCCTTGCTGCCTCTATTGCAGCATTTAGTGCCAGAAGGTTAGTCTGGTCTGCAATATCATCAATTACTTGAATTATCTCACCAATCTTATTGCTGCTTTTTCCCAATTCTTCTACCTGAGAAGCTGATCTTAAGACAACCTCTGCTATTCGGTTCATTCCATTCATTGTATCACTTACTGTCACTCCACCTTGTTTTGCTTTATCACCGGCTGAGCTTGCAGTCTTCGCGGCTGTTTCCGAATCTTTAGTATTATTAAGGATTGTTTCTATCATCTGCTCAATGGAAGATGCGATTCTGGAGATTTCACTTGCTTGTTGCGAACTACCAAGTGCCATTTCTTCAGTACTAGCCGAGATCTGATTACTTGCACTTGCTGTTTCCTGAATAGCTTCAGTTACATTAATAACCATTTTACTAAAACTTTCTACAGTCTCATTAAAGCCTCTAAACATTTTGCCAATCAGATCGTCCCTATCAATATTTAATCTAACTGTCAGATCCCCACCAGCGAA
The DNA here is from genome assembly GCA_030706145.1 of Bacteroidota bacterium. GTDB lineage: Bacteria > Bacteroidota > Ignavibacteria > Ignavibacteriales > SURF-24 > JAUZPB01. The sequence goes on along the minus strand of JAUZPB010000013.1, from coordinate 4,418 downwards.
CCTGTCCATTGCCATCAGCATTGATTCAACCGAATGAGAAAGATATTGTGTTTGAGATTCAGATAACCTTACGGCTTCTTCAACCTTCTTTTCAACTCCGAATTTTTCAGCGGATAATTTTTCCAAGCTTTCATTGACATTTTCAACCATCTTGTTTAATGTATCGGCAAGAATTTTCGTCTCATCATTTGAATTTACTTTGATCCTTAAGGAATAGTCACCATCTGAGATCTTTTGTGCAGTTTCAGCCAATTGATGAATAGGTTTTACAATTCTGCGTAAAACAATTTGAGTAATAATAAAGAATGGTATATAAATCAATATTCCTGCAAAAATGTTCTTAAGCAGTGACATAAAAAGTTCATGATAAATATCTGTCATAGAATAATCAGCGCCAATAAGATAAGTCTTTCCTGCTGGTGTAGTAAATGGAGCAAATCCCGATCTTAAGGTTCCCCATCTGTCCGTAGCCTCCTCAAATTTTGCATCTTTTCCCAGAAATGCTTCTTTTAATGTTTCAGAAGCTTCTGTATATTCCTGAAAAAAAGGTGAGTATGTTTTCTTTTCAAGGTCTTCATCTGTTGCACTTGAAGAAGTAAAATATAAATGACCATTTACCTCGACCATAGAATAGATATATTTAAGACCAAGTTTCTTGGTCAAGACATTCAACTTTTTAATATTCTCAAGATTTTCTTCCTGACTAATAGAAGTAGAATCATTAATTCTATCATGCAACTGATCGCCAATAACATAATAAGCGCCATAAATACCCGAAAGAAGTTTTTCATCTATGGATCTTTGAATTAATGATTTCTCATTTAGGTATGAGTATATAGTATAGAAACCCACCATTATCAGACCAAATAATGATACGAGAAGAAGAATTTTTCTTTTTATCATAATACGGCTGAATTTATTACTAATTGATTTCAGTAGCATAGTTAATATCCAGTTAAAATTGCAGATTTAATAATTAAACTAAGAGACTATTCTTATAAGGCCAGGTAAATGAGTTCTTAGGATGTGAATAATAAGCAAGCATTAATCCATTGTGCAGGAAATATTAATCGGCTATCCTAACTAATTTGGAAATATTTAACCAATGTTTATTAGTTCTAATGGGCAGATATACAATAGACTTGCAAATAAGACTCCCAAACATATGAACTCCTTAAGAATAGGTAAAAATGCTAATTTTTTATCTTCCCTTTAGTATATTCCTCAGAATTTTCATTACAAGGTCTATTATCGGCAGACACTGCTAATTTTATAGGAGTCCAAAACTACATTGTGATTTCTGCCAGTTAAAAAATAGGAATAGAATTTCACCTACTCAAAAGGAGTTCAAAAACCAAGAAATTTACTCTGTATAATGTTTAATAACTCTAATTACGGCTTGTTCACAAACCTTGCAAAAAGGTTTATTGCCCTTACTAAACATCAGGCAATCTAACATTGAACGGTAAAGTCCTTTTGAAGCATATCCAGCCCCCTCATAAGCGCCAACTTTTCCCCAGAATCTACTATTTTCTAAATATTTATCAGTTTGCTCTGCACTTGATCTGGAAAGGTTTTCTGCTTCATCTTCAACCTTTGATACTTCATTTTCCGGCATATGTTCGCGCTTCATTTTAGCAATCTTATTGTTTAGATCCCTGCGTACTTTTTGATATTCGAGTGATAATGAATCATAACCAGCTTTTTCCCAGGGAGTTGGTATCTCAATGCCTTTTGTTATCTGTTCTTTCCATTTTAATTGGCCTGGGTTAAGCAAAGCAGTTATGTTTGGTTCAACGGGTTCAACGCCCTGGGGATAAAACTCATTATAGGCCACATCTGAAGTATAGTATTCATCAGCTAGGCCTGCAAAGGAATGACCGAATTCGTGAAGGAAAAGGTATTCGTGCCACTGATTATCAGTTGTAAAGGTACAGAAAAGGTTATAAATACCTCCGCCGCCATATCTTTTGTGATTTACCATGATATAGATAGCATCATAAGGAACATGTGCTGCAAGATCACGCATTGACTTATTATCTTCAGTTAGGAGGTATCTTTCGGAGCCCAGAGAATAAAATGTTGTATTTAAGACTGTGTTTTTAAAGGAAGCATGGTCAGGCTCATCAGTTCCACTTTCAACAGAAGCCTTAAAAACGCCATATATATTAAAGTTATCTTTATAAGTCTTATAAGGTTCTTTATTAAGCATTATATTTGTAAATTTCTTCAAGTCAGAACTAAATTTACTTTCTTCCTCTTTAGTATAACCTTCCCCGAGAATCACAATGTCGACCTTATTATGTGGATCACCGCTTTTAATAGCTTCAAATACCTTCACATCTTTATCCTTTGGTTCTTCACGAATAACAGTTAATTCAGAGGGATCTATTTCACTTGAAAAGATTGGACTTAGAATATTTTTTCGATCTCTAAGTTCCAGAGTAAATTTAATTTTATTTTTAGGATAAGGAATTAAAGCAGATTCATGGTAAGTTCTCTTTATGCCCTTTGAAGCTTCATCACTTGTTTTATATTCTCCGAAATAACTATCAAAGCCTTTTGAGAAAATAAGCTGGCCAGTTGCCAAATCATAGATCTTCACATAATATTTCCCATTATTAAAATCATCCAGGAGATTCTTCCTGCTCCCAGCCCAGATACCATAACAGTAGATCTTATCAAGTGTTATTAATTCACTTGAATTGTCTCCTATGTGGAAGTAGTCTATTCTCATAGTTTTATCTATGAAAAAGTCATCAAATTTGACTTTATCCTGAGCCTTTAAAAGCATTGGAATAAAGGGAAAAAGAACAATAAGAAAATAAAAGTATCTCATTTGTACTCCTGTATAATATATATTTTATTGGGAAAATAAGAGTAAATTTCACCTAATTTTGGTCACATTTACTTACACTTAATGTTAGATGGGAAATTAAAACTCATTTTTTTGATATTTAGTCATAATTTTCACATACAAAATATTCTTTTTCCCTTTCCAATAAATCCACAAAAATATAACAAAAAGTAAGAAAAATATATTTATTGAAAAAAAAAATATATGTGGGAACTTTTAATGTTATAACACATGTTTAGATTATAAATAACGAAGTAACAACAATTAATAATAAGGAGTAATAAGATGTTAAACAGCGTAAATAGTTCTATAGCAGATGAAACTAAAACAGCTACATGGGCACTAGATCCAGCTCATTCAAGAGTACAGTTCTCAGCAAAACATATGATCATTTCAACTGTAAAGGGAAATTTTAACTCATATGGGGTTAATGTCCATACAGAAGGTGATAATTTCGAAACGGCTGATATTGAAGTCATAATTGACACAAGTAGTATAGATACAGGAGCACCTGACAGAGATAATCACCTAAGATCGGATGATTTCTTTAACGCCGAAAAATACCCGCAAATGAAATTTAAGAGCACAAAATTAGAGAAACTTGACGATGAAAGTTATAAGCTCTATGGTGATCTAACAATAAGAGACATTACGAAACCTATAGAGCTAGAAGTCGAATATGGAGGAACTGTAATTGATCCATGGGGAAATACAAGGGTAGGCTTTAGTGTTAATGGAAGTTTAGATCGTTTCGAATATGGGCTTAAGTGGAATGCGCTGATTGAAACAGGCGGAGCTGTTGTTGGAAAAACAATAAAACTTTCAGCTGACATTGAATTGATCAAACAAAAGTAAAAGTGTTTTGCTCAAAGTGTTTGGCTCAAATAAATATCAAAACAAATCTTGCTTAATAGTTAAAACATAGGGATATATTTTATGAAAACGATAAAATCAGCCATTTTAGCACTTTTACTAATTGTTAGTTTGACTTTTGCGCAGCAGCAGAAGTATAGCTGGAGACTTGACCCAGCACACAGTAAAGTACAGTTTACAGTTTCGCACATGGTAATTTCCGAAGTTACTGGTTCGTTCAGGAAGTTCGATGCTAATGTAGCTAGTAATAAAGATGACCTTTCCGATGCTAATATTGAATTTGCAATTGATGTAAACAGCATTGATACGGATAATCAGAATCGAGATAATCATTTAAAGTCAGACGACTTCTTTAATGCTGCAAAGTTTCCCAAAATTCTTTTTAAGGGGAAATCCTTAAAAAAACTGTCCAACAATAAATACAAATTGTATGGCGACTTTACTATACGTGATGTTACAAGACCAATTACACTTGATGTTGTTTATGGTGGCACAGTAAAAGACATGAGTGGAAACACAAGGTCTGGATTTAAGGTATCAGGGACAATAAACCGATTTGATTACAACTTAAAATGGAACAAACTACTTGAAAGCGGAGGAGGAGCTGTTGTTGGCAAAGATGTCAATCTTATCTGCAATGTTGAGTTCATAAAAGACAGCGCAAAAGACAGCGAGGCAAAAAGCGAAG
>JAUZPB010000129.1 GCA_030706145.1 Bacteroidota bacterium | reverse complement strand
TTATGCTCTTAAAATAATTATATCGATTCATCCTTTGTAGAAAATAATATCTTGCTATTTATTCGGATAGCACATTTTTTTTGCTATTAAGCATATATGGTTTATGTTTGCTATAATATTTCTCTGCCACATTGTTACTTTTGTGGTTTGAGTTGTCCTAGCAATAGCATAATCAACATATTAAGGTTGAATTGATATTAATGCGGATTTTTTCATAACCCATTTAAGAGCGAAGTATATAAATTATTATATGAAATATTTAGTATTTCTTTTTCTATTATCACTACAAACCGTGTGCTTTTCTCAAAAACCAAGGTTTATGCATTACTTTGCTCCTACTGATGTTACTTCACTTGCGGCTGACAATGACTTTCTTTGGATAGGCACTTCATTATCACTAGTCAGATTCAATATAAATACTTTAGAAAAAACGTTTTTCAATCCTCTTAATTCAGGTTTGCCAAGCAGCAGCATAAAATCTGTTGCTGTGGATAAAGATGGTGTAAAGTGGATTGGAACCAACAATGGGTTAGTTAGATTTGACGGAAGCAACTGGACAGTTTATTGCAAATCAAATTCGGGATTGCCCGATGATTGTGTAAATTCAATTTCAATTGATTCATGTGGGAATAAATGGATTGGTACCAGAACAGGAGGACTAGCGAAATTTGATGGTAAATACTGGAATGTTTATACTCCTCCAAACTGCAAATCGGAATTTAAAATAACAGCCACAGCTATTGATAGAACTGGAAATCTATGGATTGGAGCATATGAGAATGGAGTTTTTAAATTCGATGGAGAGAACTGGATCCATTATACACTTAAAAATACAAATTTTTTAGTCTCTTCAGCGGCAAAAATCGTTGTAGATAAAGAAAATAATATTTGGACAGCTTCAAATGAAGGCGGCTGCATTATGCCTTTTTTCAGAAAGTTTGATGGAAAAAAATGGATGGCCCTAGATAGTATACCAATTGCTGATAAGCCACATAACTATATTTCCAGACTTTCTGCAAATACCCAAGGATATATTTGTGTTACTACATTCGACCAAATATTTGAGTATGAAAATGGCAAGTGGAAATTGATAAGTAAGAGATACTGCGACGTACAATCTGCTATAATTGATCGAAATGGGAATAAATGGTTTACTACACATGATGGTTATTTATTAAAATATGACGGCAAAGACTGGAGCACATTTAGTCTGTCGAATTCCGGACTTTCCGAAAATGGAATTAACTCTCTTACATTCGATCACAATAATAAAGTCTGGATAGCATGCGGAAGTAAGGGTTGGCTATTTATTAATGGAGTACCCGGAAGCCCACATCCAATATCATTCGATGGGAAATCCTGGAGAGTTTATGATACAACAGATTGTCCGGCATTTAAGAACGAGGTTTTGTCTACAGCAGTAGACAAAAATAATGTTATATGGTTTGGTACAAATGGCGCCGGCCTTGTTTCTTACGATGGAAAGAAGTGGGAAACATATAATAAGTCAAATGCAGGACTTCCTTCAGATTACATTACTGCAATTGCTTTCGATTCGCGGGGAAATAAGTGGATTGGCACTAACAATGGGATAGCTGTGTTTGATGGGAGTACGTGGAAAACATATAAGAACTCCTCTTTGTTTATGCCAGATTGCGATATACTAAGTATGGCAATTGGAAAAGATGGGATAATCTGGATGGGAATTGGCGGCAAAGGCCTTGCAAGTTTTAATGGACGTGATTGGTCATTCCATACCATTCCAAGTGTAGATTTGACCACTTGCTATACCATCTCAATTACAATAGATGATCAAAACAGGAAGTGGATTACATCTAGTTGTGGGAAAGTACTTATATGTATTGATGGGATAAGTTCGAAAGTATTTTATCCACCGGCTCTTAAGCCATATCGGCCAACTGACAATAAAGAATATCCGCATCTTAATTCTGTAGCGATTGATAAGGAGGGAAATAAATGGCTTAGCAGTAGTAGTAAATTCTTTAAGTTTGATGGAAATAATTGGACTGAATATAGTTTTTCTGATTACGGTTTACCTGATGTAAATGTCAGAACAATTGCTATAGATTCTAAAGGCAATAAATGGATATGTGCGCATTATGGGGCAGGTTTAGTTATTTTTAACGAAAATGGAATAGACCTCCCCTTAGAATAAACAGCTGTTTACAACTTTATATAAGGAATCTTTGAAATGATTAATGAATTAGTAAAAAGTTATGTCCGTGAGGAATGCAATAAGCCAGAAAATGCATTTGGGACAGGCTTCTATGAAAATCATATTCTTCTTGTTGCAGATTATTGCAGAATACTTGCTAAGAAGATTTCTGCTGATTATGAGGTAGTGGAACTTTCTTCATACTTGCATGATATTGCAGCTGTACAGGACATTAAGAATACTCCTACACATAATGTATTAAGCGCTGAAGTAGCAGAAACAATACTTTCCAAGGAGAGCTATAATTGTGATAAAATTGAGGCTGTAAAAAGAACGATTGTCTCACATATTACTCCCTTAAAGCTCACAGAGGCCACAGCAGAAGAAGTATGCTTATCAAATGCAGATGCTATGTCCCAGATTACAAGGCCAGTTTATTGGCTGTATTTTGTTTTTTCAATAAGAAATCTAAACTATGAAGAGGGCCGGAAATGGATAAGAGAAAGAGTTGAAAACAACTGGAATTTATTAATAGACCCAGCAAAGGATATAATCGAGAAGGAATATTTACTTGTTAAAGAGTTACTTAGTTTGTAAGGAATTTCTATATAGGAGATTCAGCAAATTTTTGTAGTAGATTTTCAAGATAACGAACTTATATACAAAGTTTTAATCGAGAAAAGGGATGATGAAAGCTGTAGCTTAAAAAACTATATGGCATTCAATGCCCTTCTTTTGAGCTTTATCTGCTATATCCTGGCTTACAGCATCAAAGTATCCATCGGCTAAAAAATTCTCAAGTTTGTATTTCCTGTATATCATATTTGCATAATCATAGTTCATGCGATCGACATAAATGTAATCGACTTTTCCATCAAGCATTTCAATAAGTTTTTCAGCTCCAGGCAATATTGGGGCTATCATTGCATAAGTTCTGATCCCGGAATCATGTAATGTTTTCAGAGTATTAATTCTATCGATAATTGGAGTTGCCCTGGGTTCAAATAGTTTTCTTATTTCATCGTCGGCTGTTGTTATAGACATTCCAGCATCGCAATTTTTTATTTCCTTAATAATATCAATATCTCTAAGGACTAATTTTGAGCGCGTTTGTATTACAACGGGCCAGTTATTATTTGCCAGGATCTTTAAGCATTTTCTTGTTAATTTATATTTTGCTTCAAGAGGCTGATATGGGTCGCATACGCCGCTAATCCACACGCGATCTTTTTTCTTTTTCTTTATTTCTTTCTGCAATAATTCTTCGGCATTAACCTTGATATCTACAAATTCACCCCAAGGTTCAAAATGGCCTGTAAATTTTTTCATATAACGGGCATAACAATATTTACATCCAAACTGGCAACCAACATATGGGTTAATTACGTATGTATAGATCTTTGAAGCAGACAATATAGATTTTGCATTTATTTCGCGGATAACCATTTAATCCTCAGTTTCTCTGGGACAAAATTAAGCTTTTTGCAGAAAATATTTCAGCTATTTTGTTAATATTTTAATAGGATAATAAAGCAAGAGTGAAGATAACTAGAAATACCTATTAATAGGTATTTCTAATCAGTATTAGTAATGACGAAGAACACTTCTGTAGTCTTCCATTCTCAGGTAATCAGTAAAGCATTTATCGCCGAAATTCTCAGCAACAGCGGAGTATTTTTCCTTCTTCCTGCTCTGTGAATAGGCCAAGATAGGAAGAAGACTGGAGGCCAGGCTAGTAAAAACAGGTAGAATATTGTTATATAAAGCAGTATCAATAGCAGGGACAACAAAAACTGAGATTAAAAAAGCAATTGAAGTAAGAGCAAGTATTGTCATAGGGATTAAGTAATACCATTTCTGGTAGCCTGATGCCCCCTTTTTTTTAGTATAGAGTATCATCAAAGTCCGGATAGGGGGCAAGCTAGGGAATAGATATTCCATTCTTAGTCCCAATAAAAATACAGCATTAAGCAACCGATGGTAAACCATTTGGTCCAATTGCCAGAGGACAAATAATCCAAGGTTACCCATGCAGCAAATAATTATGATCAAAGACCTTGGGTCCAGCATTAAATAAGATGTGCCATTTTGAGTAATATATGCTCCCCTAACTATAAATGCTATAGCACCCAAGGAAGCAAAAAGCCAAACAGAGGCAAGTTTTCTTATTTCCAGCTCGATGTCATTAAAGTGGTGTTCATTTTCCTGAATTAACTTATACTGCTCACAGTAATCACATTCCTTCACCTGAACATCATGAGAATCCTCCATGTCGGATTTTACTTTAGACATAACCCCTCCTTTTTTAGAAATAATATTTACCTATATTGTGATCAAAGTTTAATTATTATCTATTAATGTATCCATCATTTCCATGATCTCTTTTTCAATATCAGAGACAAGTTTTTTTATTCGTTCCTTTTCATTTTCAGTTTCATCATATACATCATTAATTTCAGATAACATAAAGCTATCGGACATAGCAGCAGCCATTGCAATCCCCGAGGCTCTATAATTAGTGTCATCCTGGCAACTATCGATAAGTGCCTTTTCATAAAATGGAAGTATAGAAAGTGCCTTACTCAATACATCCTTAACGTTAGTATTTTCTCCCAGGTATTTGTAGCAAATTGCCATGATCAATAGTCCTTTTATTGCAGATCCAAAGCCCTCAACTCTGGTGTTTGATTTTGCCTCAAGCAGGCCGTGAAGTCTTTTTTTAGAAGCTGATTCTTCAAATAGAAGAATCGAACTTCTAATGTGTGAAACGGCTTCAGAAATTTCCCTCTCGGGGTTTAAGCTTTTTCTAGCCGATTGAAGAGCATCTATTGCTGCATTATATTCTGTTTTACCAATTTCTTTCAGAACATTTACCATAGTATCTTCAGCAAATAATTTTCTTAGCTCCTCGAATTTCTTGTAGCCATTTTTCCCTAATACACAAAGTTCCAGTATGCTTATACACATATTTGCCCCCTTAATATTTATAAATATCCTAATAAGGGTTTGATTCAATTAGCACATTGCAATTCCATTTTATGACATTAATATTCATCAATATTTTTCAGATAACCTTCTTCAAATAGAAATTGTAATTTTCTTAAAGAAAGTACAATACACTTTTGGATGGCAAAATAAAATCATGACGGGGCAGAAAGAAGAGGCATGACTCAAGGGATGTTTAAATTATGTTTGAAGTATTTATTAGCACTACAGGAGTTTTAAATCGAGCGGAAATATAAATGCCATTGCTTTTTCTTCTGATTCGGGTAATGCGGCACAATACGGACTTATTGGGGGTACAAAGTTATATCGAATATTAGCCGGCTAAAATCTTGGGAAAAGTTGTATTTTTGTTATTCGGATATAAAGTATAAAATAAATATTAAAAAGTGAGTAACAAATGGAACCGGAATTGACCACTGATCCGAAGCTAAGTGATATTTTAGAGGAATTGAAAAAACTTGAAATGGTCTTCCATGACCCCGAAGCCGGAAGTACACGGGAAGATTTTAAAATGATGACAGAAGAATCATTCTGGGAAGTAGGTGCCTCAGGTAATTGTTATAGCAGAAATTTCGTTCTGGATGCTTTGGAGGAAAGAGTTGCGCATCCTCATGTGGATAAATGGGAGGCCAAAGATTTTTATTGTTATGAGATAGCAAATAATAATTATCTTCTAACCTACACGTTGATACAAGGTGAAAGAATAACCAGAAGGTCTTCAATTTGGAGAAGATGCGAAGCTATATGGAAAGTTTTATATCATCAGGGGACTATAGTTAAGGAATAATAAAGTCATATTGGAAATATCCTCAAAAATATCTTAAAATGCGATTAACATGAGGAGAAAATAAGCTTGAAAGAACTTATTTTCTCCTTAATTTTCGGCGATTTCGCCTAATATTCTGAATATTTTAAGATTTTGAATTTTATTTAGCTGATCTTGAGCTAAGCGTTATATGGACATCAAGTTTAAATTGGTTACTTGACTGACCTTCACCAAATTGTCCCTGTCCTCTATTTCCGTGACCTCCCATACCGTTACCCCGTCTACCCATAGAAGGCATATTTTCAGAAGCACCTTCCTCAGAGCCATTTTCCGGATTTGCCCTTTCTTTTCCACCTCCTCTTGCTCTTCTTATTTTGCTCATATCAAACTGGCCAGATTCGAAAGATAATTTAATGTTAGAAGTGGTATCGGCAGCAATTGAGTTCAGTGATCCATATTTAGGAACGATCGGGATCTTTAGTTCATAGACAAATCTTCCCTGAAAAGAGCCAGCTTTCACTTTTATTCCATTATCTTCGGTAAGTGAATATCTTCCTTCTACATTACTGCTCTTATTTAATATCTCGTATTCATTTGCATTTGCGAACATTTTTTCCTCATCGAATGGGTTACCCGTTTTACGGTTATCCATCTCCTCATCGCTGTGATTTCCTGAAGCCCTGCTTTGTGAAAATTCCTGTGTTTGATCAGAAGAAGGTTTATCGCCCCCAATTCTCCCAAGAGGATAATGAATTCCAAATTTATTGTCTTCTTTATCCGATTCAACCCAGACAGTTAATCCCTGAATCATTGCGCGTCTAGCCAGGGCCCTGTCTGTAGAGACAATACAGATATATAAGGCATTCTGATCGTTACATGCATAAAACGAGCAATTAGCATCTTTTATATAAGTTCCATTTTTCCAGTCATCATCTTTTCCATCGATCTTAATATCATGGTCTTTCCAAAGACTTTTAATTTCAAGTCCTCCGCATCCTGAGATAAGGATCAACAGAAAGGCCAGATTATAAAGAGCGATCTTAAACGCTTTTCTTTTCATTTATTCTCCCATATTTTATAAAGCATTATAATAATGCCGCACTAAGTTTATCAGGTACAGAATCAGAAATATTTATATCTTAGATACATTCAAATTGAAGTTGGTTTAACTGACTATCGAATATTTTCTACCTTTTTGTCCCCATAAAATTCATCTACAGATTCAATCTATCCAAAGAGGCATGTAAACAAAATCATTTCAGATTGGGACACATTCTCAAAACGATACATTTTTAGTTAGAATATTTTCGTCGGATGTTCAAAAATGGAGCAATTTAGGGGGAAATATTGGTACTATTTTTGCCTCTAAGTGTAGAAAATTAAATAAGAAAGGGTTTATATGAACAATTTATCCAGATTCGGATTTTTCGTTCTTTTAATTGCAACAACATTGTTCTATAACAATGATATAAAGGCCCAAAATAGCTGTGATCTAAGCGGCTTTACAACATATACACAAGGAGGATTTGGCAGCCCATCTAAAAGTGGACCAGGTAAGGTCAGAGACGCTAATTTTGCAGCAGTATTTCCAAATGGGCTTACAATTGGGTCAGTTTATACTTTAACTTTGACAAATGCCAATGCAGTAATGAATTTCCTTCCTCAAGGAGGGACTCCAGGGAAATTTACTGCAAATTATAATAATGCGACATCAACTTCTGCCGGAGTACTTGCAGGGCAGATGGTAGCTTTGACATTAAATGTAAAATTCAATAATGCAGGTGTTTTAGGAGATAATTCCTTAAAATTAGAAGACCTGGTAATTGCAAAGGGAACATTAGCAGGTAAAACAGTAAAAGAACTAATGGATCTTACTAACAAAGCACTTGGTGGCGAGTCAGTCGGATATTCATTCAGCGATCTTAACGATGCAGCAACTTCGGTTAATGAAAACTTTGATAATGGTACAGTAAACAAAGGAAACCTTACATGCTCATTAGCTTCAGGCACACTTGGTGATAAGGTTTGGTTTGATTCAAATAAAAATGGTATTCAGGATGCTGGTGAAGCCGGCATACAAAATATAACTGTTCAGCTTTACAATTCAACAAGTAATGCGCTGCTTGGCACAACTACAACAGACGCAAACGGTTTATACTTGTTCAATAATCTTTCTGCCGGAAGCTACTATGTAAAATTTGTTATTCCAGATGGATATAAAATTAGTCCAATCACACAGGGAACAAATCAAGCTATAGATTCCAATCCAGATCAAACAGGCAGGACAGGAATAATTACACTAGCAAAGGGCGAACACAATTTAACAATTGATGCCGGTCTTTACACGCAGATAAAAACTGATCTTAGTGTTGTAAAGTCAGTAAGTAAAAATAATCCGCAATGTGGCGAAGAGATTGTATATACGATAAAAATCACAAATAATGGTCCTGATAACGCAACAAATATTCAGGTTAATGACCTTTTGCCTGATGGACTGATATTCAGTTCATATCAAGCTGATGCAGGTACATATGACAAAACCAGTGGCACATGGAAGATAGATAATCTTGAAAACGGAGCTAGTAAAACACTGACAATAACAGTAAAAGTCGATTGCAGTGTATTTAATAATAACACAATGGATCTTGGCCCGGCAAAAGGCTATAACCTATTTGTATTAGGTGATATTACTCAGCCTTCATCAGATACTGAAGGAAAAGTAGCTGTAGGAGGAAATGCCTCCTTTGCTAATTACAGCATTGGCGATAAGCTTCCATTAAATAGCGGTGATGTTCTGATTGTAGATGGAACCTTAACATTTACAAGTGGAAGAGTTTATAATGGAAATGTAGCATATGGCACAAGTACAAACCTGCCACTAAGTACAGTATCAATCGATGGAGGAGAATTAAGGCAAGCTCATCCGATAGATTTTGCTTCTGCAACGACTTATTTCCAGCATATGTCATCGACTCTTGCAAACTACAATGCAAACGGCAGTACAGAGTTCAAATGGGGGAAGCTTACATTAAATGGTATAGACCCATATTTGAATGTATTCAAAGTAAGCGGTACTGATTTATCTAATGCAAACAATTTTGAAATAAATGCACCAAATGGTTCAGTAGTAGTTGTGAACATAGATGGAGCAAATGACAAGTGGTCAGGCGGTGTTGTAATAAATGGAACATCAAATACACTTACTCTATTTAACTTCTATGAAGCAAAAAATCTGTCGATTCAAGGTATTGATCTAAGAGGAACATTATTATCACCTCTTGCAGATTTAAACTTCCCCAATGGACTAATAAGTGGGCAGGCAATTGTAAAATCAATGACAGGTTCAGGACAGTTTAACAATGTTCAATTTATTGGAAACGTACCAGTGTCGACTACAATAACTAACGTTGCAAATGTAGTATCGAATGTAACAGATGATCCGGATCAGACAAATAATACTTCAGAGGTTAAAGTTACAGCAGAATATCTTAAAGATAACGGAAGCGGATCAAATGAAGGGAACAATAGCGGTAATACTGGAAACAACACTGGAACAAATAACTGGCAGTCAGTTTACTCATTTGGCGCTGGTGAAATAGTTTATACTATGGTTTATAACGGCAATGATATCTATGCCGGAACATGGGGCGGACATATTTACAAATCGACTGACAATGGTGCAAACTGGGCTGTAATTAATTCAGGAATGAATGCTGCTTATATATGGTCGCTGACATTTGATAATGGAGTATTATTTGCAGCAACAGAGAAAGGTATATACAGCTACAATGGAAAAGACTGGACAGCAACAGCACTGACTGGGAAAGATGTTCATACTCTAATATGCAAGAATGGTGTTTTGTACGCAGGTACATGGGGATACGGAATATTCAAATCATCAGATAATGGAGCTCACTGGACTGAAATAAATAATGGCTTGTCTCCTTATCTTGCTCTGCAGTCACTTACAGTAGATAATAGCGGAAACCTTTATGCAGGTACAGCTTCAGGCGGAATCTTCAGGTCAACAGATAGCGGAGAGACATGGGCCAAAGTTGATTGCGCATATGATTACATTTGGGCATTAGGTTCATCTTCAAGTGCAATTTTTGCAGGCACATATGGTGATGGACTCTACAAATCAGTCAATGGAACATCTTGGACCAAAGTTACTTCAATGCCTTCATCATTCATATATTCTATTACAGTCGATGGCAGCGGAAAGATATATGCAAGTTCATGGACAAACGGTGTATTTACATCGACAGATAATGGGAACACATGGAACACGCTTGGATTAGGAGGTTTAGGTGTTAGCTCAGTAGCAGTAAATCCGACCACAATGAATGTTTTTGCAGGGACAAGTGATGGAACAGTATACTATTCAATTGCAAAGACTAGTGGAGTGGAGAACAAAACAGAACTTCCTAAGAGTTATAATTTATCACAGAACTATCCAAATCCATTTAATCCTTCAACGATTATTGAATTCTCAATACCCAAAGCTGGGAATTACTCAATAAAGATTTACGATATGCTTGGTAAAGAAGTTGCAACTATAGCTTCAGGCAATTATAATCCTGGAGTATATAAAGCCAACTTCACATCAAACGGCTTGTCAACAGGTGTATATATCTACAGGTTGTCAGGTGAAAATATAAACATCGTAAAGAAAATGATGCTAATGAAGTAAAGATCTGTTTTAATAGACATTAAACGAAAGCTGCCTTAAAGAAATTTTTAGGGCAGCTTTTTTATTATCTATATTTCCTTGTTATTCACACTTCAGTATTTCAAACTTTCGGGTCCAGAACTGCAAATATTTACAAAAGTAAAAAGACACCATATGGCTTTAAGGAGGAATTTTGCAATTAGAGACAACATAATTGAAATTACAGAAAAATGTTGTAATTTAGATTTAGAGATTTTTCCGAATATTTACGACGGAGATTAAGTTATGAAGTTTCTTCATATTATTGTTTTCTCATTCTTAATTTCACTTGCCGCATTTTCCTGCGCAGAAAACGTTACAGACAATAGCAGCTTAGCAACAATAGCTGACCCTCAAAATGTAAAAATACTTTACAAATATTCATTTAATAATGAGTTAAATACTTTTGCTCAAAAGCTCACCAAAGATCTTGTTTTAGACGGAACTATAACTGTTGATTTCTGGCTAACTGATTCTGAACAGATGAGAATACTTGAAATGGCCGATCAAATCGGTTTTTTCGATATGCCGGATTCTTTGTCCTATAAAAAAACAGATCCCAAAACTATATATATTACTCCTATTCTTGGGGTACAATCACTAAAGATAAAGTTCGGGAATAAAGGAAAAGAAATTTTCTGGAATTTGCCGAATAGTTTTCCACAGGAGTATGCAAAGCTTCAGAAACTCACCTCACTAATAGAAAAGATAATAAAATCGAAAAAAGAATTTAAAGATTTGCCAGCAGCAAGAGGCAGATATTGTTGACAATACATAATCCAGATAATGAATTTAATATATAGTTTGAGACTAAGCAGATATAATATTAAATATATTTAGGCATAATCAATCAGATATTTCTACAATAGTGGAATAAACTTACAGAGGGGTATCAATATGATAAATAGGTGTTTTTTACTTTGTAATTTTACAATATTTATTTTCTTTCTTTCCTTTATAGGATGCAGTAAAAATTCTGCAGATTCAGGGCAAGCTATTCCTGTAACACCCAGTGAAACTTTACTGCCAAACGAAGCTCTTATTCCAATAAAACCTGTTGTCAAGGTCACACAAAATGACTACGATAAAAACAGTTTCATGAAATCATTTCCAGATACTGTATCTTTAAATTTAATAGCTACAGCCTATTCGAATAATAATTATTCAGAAAACATAAAAACTTTGCTTAATTGTTATATGCAAGAGCAGGTTAAAAAGCTGGGCGAAGACGTTCAAATATTTGAAAAGATACAAACACTATCAGGGTGCAATATTGCAAATGAATATATCTTGCCTACATATGCTGAAAAAGCAAAGTATAATGGAAAAGATGTATGGATCATTCAGGTAGCATATGGACTTAGTACTCCAGCCTTAGCACATTTTAAATGCTATGTCTTTGGAATTGAAAAGCTCGATATGTTGGATTATTTCGGGTGTAAATAATGGCTGTTTTCTTTTTATAAGCCATTATTGTGTTAATTTATCACTAAGGAGCAGGGTTTAATGGAAAAGACCACTTCTTAAGAGAAGAAGTAGTGTTATATTTTTTATATCCATTAAACTATGCTCCTTTCTAATACACTACTTACCCCGCCTAATTTTTACTAAAGTTATGGTCATCTCCCAAATTCTTCCATTTTTTAATATTTACTAAAGGTACTTACCATAAACTGGTTTGATAAAGAAATGTCTTTTCTATAAATTGCGCCCACCGAATTAATACAAACAAGAAAGAAAAGTTATAAACAATTTATTTATGGGAATACAGATGAAAGTTATTGCAATAAATGGAAGTCCAAACGCTGAAGGAAATACTTTTC
>JAUZPB010000128.1 GCA_030706145.1 Bacteroidota bacterium | reverse complement strand
CTCACTAATAGTATAAACTGTATCCTTATCAACTTGAATTAGAAATACTTTTGATGCCCCGGCTTTTGCACTGCCAGCAACAATTTCTTTTTTGCCATCTTTATCTAAATCAACAACACAGGCAGATTTCCATGAACCCGATGGAATCAGGTTTGATGCTGATTTATAAGTATTCCAGTTCGTGCCATCAAACTTTGTAGCTATAATTGTTCCATCTGTTGTAAATTGGTATATTACTTTGTTCATTACAACAAGGTCATATCCAATAGTACCAGAGTACTTATACTTAAGTGTCCATTTTTCACTACCATCACCATTTGCAGGTATCTTATCGACTCCTATAACACCAAGTGTGTATCCTTTTCTGCTCGTATAAATTATTTCATCTTTCCCATCATTATCTACGTCAGCACAAACAAACTTAAATGGACGCTGCTCATCCATAGCTAATGATGTTATGGTATAGGTCGCATTGGGTTTATAGTTTCCATTACCATCAGGAACACCCATTATATCTGACCCATCACCCTTTGACTTAAATACTACAACACGTGCTGGATTTGGGTTTACTGTCTGATCTAGAAAATTAACAGGTCCCCAAATAAGTTCCATCTTCCCATCACCGTCAATATCACCATAGGTTAATGGAGCCCATGTATTTTGCTTTGGAATATTTAATACTGCACTCCAAACTGAGTCATATCCTGTCCCATTAAATTCATACTTGTAAATTCTTGGGATTAGTTCTCCTGGAGTATCATTCCAATTCTCATTAACTGCATAGATCTCTTTCTTTCCATCACCATCAAAATCGACACCTGCAATCACATTGCCAAATGCTTCTGGTTCAACTGCAGGCAAAGGAATCTGATATTTTCTGACAAAAGTATTTTGTGCTGCCAAATACCCTGAGATAAATAAATAGGAAAGAGTAAGCACAAATAGAGTTTTTTTCATATTCATGACCCTTTAATTATTAAATGAATTAATTTAAAAAGAACACTAATTTTTAAGGCAAACCTCCTTTTTTTTCAACACTAGCCTTTATTTATTTTATTTTAGTTCAGTGGCTTTCTCTTTTTTTAACCCATTGTTATTTCAATGTTAATAATATCAGAATCAAATTCCTGGGGATTGATGAATGTAGAGTCATAAATCTTATTATTTATTTTTATAGATTTGACTCCGCAATTTTTTTGAGCTTCATTTTTAACCTCAAGTTTTAAGCGTTTTCCTCTAAAGGTTCTTTCAGCATTAAAACCTTTCCAATTAGATGGAATATGAGGATCAATCGTTATTCCCTTTAATGATGTACTAAAACCGAGTATATTATCTAAACCTATTCTTAGCATCCAAACTGCCGTGCCTGTAAGCCATGAGTGACTTGCCTGATTTTCTGTTATGTGATCTGGGCTTGTGATGTATTCGGCAAAAACGTATGGTTCTACTTCATAACGATCAATATTCTTTGAGGAATTTATTGGAAGCATTTTTGAATATACATCATACGCTGTTTCAATATCACCATTTATTATAGATGCTAGAATAAACCATGAGGATGCATGATTAAATATAGCACCATTTTCTTTTTTGCCCGGGACACAGCGGCTTATTAAACCAATATCATCTGCAATTTCAGTAAAGGATGGCCAGCAGATCTGTATACCATAAGGCTTGTATAAATATTTCTTGCATGATTCAAGCGCTTTATCTGCCCTTTCTTTTGTTGCAAGTCCAGAGATCACAGACCAGGTCTGCGAATTTATAAATATTTTCCCTTGCTTATCTTTATGTGTTCCAACTGGTTCTCCATTGTCCTTAAATGCTCTTATATACCACTGCCCATCCCAACAAAAATCATCTGTTGCTTTCTTAAGATTGTCGTAAGCTTTTCTCCAGCGATCCAGAGTCTCCTTGTCGCCTTTGTACTCCAAAAGTTCAAATGTCTTTCTTAATACATATGCCAGGAAAAATGCTCCCCAGACTGTTTCTCCCTTTCCTAAAGGTCCAATATGGTCAAGCGTATCGTTCCAGTCTCCGTTCATAATCTTAGGAAGTCCTCTTGATGTTGTCTGACTTATGGCAAAATCAAGAGCTTTGATCATATGCTTATAAACATTGTCATTGCCATTATCATAATAAGGCACATCTTCTTCCAGAATTGAGAAGTCTCCCGTTTCATTTAGATATTCGATAATTCCAAATGGAATCCAAAGCGGTGTATCAGAATGATTTGTTCTTTCACCATAATTGGTAAGTTTGAAAAAGTTATGCAGCGTTGAACCATTGCTAAATTGATATTTTAGCGCATTGAGAAGACGTTTTTTTACTCTTTCTGGCTCAGCAATTACCATTCCTATTATATCCTGGAACTGGTCTCTTATTCCTGTGCCGAATAAAAGCCCACCATGATAATAACCTGCATTTCTTGCCATATCGAACGTAACGGCTGCTTGATACTGGTTCCATACTCCAAGCATTGCATTGAACTTTTCATCTGGAGTTTTGACTTTAATACTATCCAAGTGATTTGTCCAATGCTCTTTGAGTTCATTAAACTTATTCTCTAGAATTTTAATGCTCTTTAATTCCTTTATATTTAGCTCTGTAAAAGGATCTTTTTCTTTTGGTGATATACCAAGAATTGTTGCAAAATCCTCTGTCCTATTGGCTCCAAGTTCCAAGTTCGATTTAAGAGCTGCTATTGGTTCCCCAGCTGTAATTTCGGTATTGTTCATTATGCCAGTTTCAATTGACACAGGATTTGCCTCTGAGCGCCATCTTCCAATGAAACTATCTAAGCTTCCATCAAAGCCTTCTACTTTAAGAGTATTTGTAAATACAAGATTATACTTCCAATCAATATTTGGCTGTGCTACTGATACTTTTTTATTTAATACCCAATAGCGCCTTGTAGCAATAATGGCTTCATTTTTCTTATCGAATGTAATGTCAGTAAAATGCTTATCGTTTGGCTGATTTATAATATCATTAAGAGCGTTACCCATCATTAGTTCAATGAAAGAATATATCTCCAGCTTTCGTTTCTTTCCAGATATCTCTGTAAGCTTTACTTTCCAGATTTCAGCATTAGTATCTTTAGGAACAAAATATGTCAACTCTCCTCTTATACCATATATTTCTGTTATTATCTTTGTATATCCCTGACCATGCCTGCATTCGTATTTATCATATTTCAGATCTATAGTTGGAGCCCAGCTAAGGGACCAATATTTATTTAACTCAACATCCTTAATTATTATATATCTTCCGGGCCTGTCCCATGGAAGACAATTATATCTCATCCTGCTTATTCTGTTATCTCGGGGTGAATCTAAAAAGCTAAATCCACCACCCGTATGAGAAATGAGTCCAGCATAATGCTCATTCCACATGTAGTTAAACCATGGCCTGGGTGTCCTTGGATCTGTAATTATATATTCTCTATAATCTTCTGAGAAATGTCCATATTTATTTTCAAACATTTATGGGATCTCCAAATTTATTGTCAAAGTGTAGTAGTAATGTCAATATCTTCTTTTTATCTATGGAAAAGGTTATTTCTCCATTTTTATTGGGCTTAATACCTTTTATTACTTTCTCCTCCAGAGTAGTCTCTTCTGCTTTTAGAATGTTGAAATAGGATTTAACTGTTCCTTCAACTTTTTCTTCTGTAGGATTATATAAGCGAATAATAAAGGAGTTAGTCTTTGGATCCTCTGATTTTTTTAAGGCACTAAATACAAGATCCTTTGGAGTTATCTCAATAAAAGAAATATTTGGACTTAATGTGCCATTTCCCTTTCCAGACTGGACTAATGAAAGCGAATTTGAAAAATTCAGGGCCTCTTCATAGACTTGCCCTTCGACATAATTTCCTTTATGGGGATAAATAGCTATGTGATAGTTTTGCTTTCCTAGAGACTGAGATCCTTTCATATATGTATAATCCTGCTCTGAACTTGGAGCTATTATAAACTCAAAGGCTCTAAAAAGTGTTATAGCTAGTGTCTTTTTATCTTTTAAGACCTCATATTCTTTCAGCCCTTCTGTCAGAACTGCACAACCATTTTTGTCATCTGTAAGATCTACAAAGTGGTGCATTGGATAATCATACATAGGCTGTTCAACCCATGAGGTAGTGTCTGGCCTTTCAGTTGATCTTTTAACTACATCAAATTGCCCTTCTCCAAAAGAATACTCAGCTTTAAGACCAGTAGGAAACATCATTCTAAGACGATGACTTTCAGCTGGATTGTTTACCTCTACGTCAAAGCTAATATGTCTTGAATTCTTATCTAATGATACTTCCAGATCTATAGGCATCTTTACAAGCGGTCCCTTTTTGCCTTTCCTTGACTTTAGGTCTTTATAAATCAGCATATTATGCCGGATCAGATATTTCGTTCTAAGTGGGCAATCTTCAATCTTCTTTATAACCGCATCTGTCTTTAATGTTGTTTTAACCGGTTCTACTGCTTCATGCGTCCAGGCATGTCCTGCTTCACCCTCATCTAAAAAGAATCCCGTGTTTTTTATTTCTGTACCTTCAATTTTATTCTTTATGTTAAGAGAGCCGTCTTTATTTATTTTAACTTTCAGAAATTCATTTTCTAATATTGCACTTTGGCTTTTCTGCTTTTTAATTCTCTCATTTTCTTTGACTTTCTTTGTCGGAATTATTCTATATTGCTTAAATCCAAATGCAGGAATAGAACTTACCTCTATTAGAGCTCTGTAGCGATGCATTTCAAAATACATTGGTCTGTCGGTCAATTGCTCAAGTACCGGCTGACATTTAACTTTTTCCAAGATTGATATTTTTGTTAATTTTCCATTTGAGTCAATAAGATCAAAATTTCCCTTGTCTTCACTTGCTGGTATATCAATGTATGTTTCTAAAATCTCATTTCTTTCATAATTGTTTGGATTATAAACCGTTAGAAATAAATTCGTAGAATCGTTTTCATATGCTGAATTGGAAATGAGTAGATCACTATTAATGCTCTTAGTAATATGTTTTATTGCTCTTTCATATACACCTTTTGATATTTCAATCGTATTTTTGTACCTGTTCATCATATCTTCATGTATTTCATCTAAGCTACAGCCTCCAATAGAGTCATGTGCCGAATTCTCTATTAGTTTTTCCCATGCTATTTCTATGTAATTATCCTTTATATCACGGCCAAGTAACGACGAAATAACATTGTATGGTTCAGCATAGTATTGAAGCCATTTTTCTGCTTCAAAGTTTTTTTGTTTTAAGTACATCCTTGCAGAAGTTGTGTAGCCATAAAGGTTCCCACTTCTTCTATCATATTGTGCACTTCTGCGCTCTCCTTTTACTACACGCAGAGCTGATCTATTAACACTCTTTAATACTGATTTTGCATATTCTTCTAAAGTACTATGGATTACATTTACCTGTGGCATCAATTTGCGTATATCTTTGATTATATTTACTGTCTTTATATTTGGACCGCTTGAATCATGCCCTTCCATCCATATTACATGTTCTGTCGTAAAATCTTCAGCCTGGTCTTTAATTATTGATTCAACTGACGGTTTTATGTTTTCAATATAATAGCTATCCTTTGGCCTAATAATAGAGTAATCTTCGAGATACATTTTTTTATCTGCAAAGTGAAAAGGCATCGCTTCATTTTGTGGCCACTTGTATTCAACATCACCAATTTGTTCATTGTGAATTACTGGCCTGTATATATAAAAATAGAAATTATAGCGTGGCATGGTTGAAAAACGGGAAGTAACCATCTTTGTCCCATCTGCCCCTTCCCAGATAAACTCTGATTTAGGACTATCAATAGAATTAACTCCCCTGTAAAACATTATCAGGTCTATCTGAAACTGTTTATATATTTGCGGAAGTTGTGATATTTGCCCCCAGGAAAAAGGCGAATATCCGATTTTTGATACCCCCCCATGTTCTTCACATGTCTTATGCCCTAAGAGTAAATTGCGTATTAGATTTTCTCCTCCAACCTGATACTCATCAGGCAGTATATACCAGGGGCCTATTAACAATCTTTTCTCTTTAACAAACTCAATTATTTTTTCTTTTTTTTCAGGCTTTATCTCTAAATAATCTTTTAATACAATTGATTGACTATCAAGATGAAATGCTCTGTAGTCTGGTTCTGATGAAAGAATTTCTAGCACACTGTCGACCATATCTACTAGCATCTGCCGGTTTTTCTGGTAGGGGTAACGCCATTCCCTGTCCCAGTGCGTATTTGATATAACGTGAAATGTTTTCTTATTCATTTATGCAATTTTTTTCGTTTTTGAAGAAATATTATTTTATAAATAGCTTGTGCTTAAGTATTACCTCGGGAAGTCCACCATGACAAACATAAGAAGCTGATTTAAGGTCATGATGTTTTGTTTGAGCAAATGGTAATGCAACACACAGCCCTATTCCTGCTGCCCGAATTGCAATAGTCCCACTTTCGCTGTCTTCAAATCCTGCTATCTTATTAAAGTTATTTTTTGCAATATGAAGTTTATATAAGGCAATACTGTATAGATCTCTGTGTGGCTTTAGTCTTATCTCACTTGAATCACTTGCAGTTATAAAGGCATCGTATACATTGTTATAATCGCTGAACTTATTTTTAAGGAAAGTTCTCTTTTCCTCAGGTAACAAACTAACCTTTTCTATTTGCATTCTAATCATCTTCATCAATTCTTTCATCACTATATCAGCTTCATAAAATATAGACGAGGTAACTAGAGCAGTTTTTGCAGGTCTGCTTTTATACAACCTTGCAAGTTTCTTTAAGTTTTCGATAACCTGGATTTTGTTTTCCTGCGGTAAATATTCACTTCCTGTCTTTTCTTTATAATCCTCAAGAATTTTTGGTACGAAGAGGTCAGCTTCAGCCTCATTTATCCACCCTTTTACAAGAGATAGAAAGACCAGTACTCCAGGCATCGGCTCAATTAAATGCTTGTCAGAATTGGTAAATAATTCCTCGGCAACTTTGTTCCCCTCGCCATTCTTTATTCTTTCAAGTATCTCATGATAGCGCTGATAATAAACGTCTATACCTATTCTTACAAGACCATCGAATGAGTACTCCTTAAAACAACTTTTGTATGTATTGTAAAGGTCATTAACTATGGATAATGAAATCTCTTTTTTATCAGTTGAGCTTAACAGTTCAGTGAATTTACTGTCATTTAGAATATCTCCAAATCCAAGGTTAAGGATATTATTTCGCACTTCATCTTTTCTCTTTTCATCATGTCCCAGTACTAATGTCCACAGCGATGAATGAATGAAAGATTTTATTAGCTCTTCCTGAACAATCATCGTTTGATATTTTCCGATCAGGTATTCTACATGTTTAGTTGTACTATTACCTATTATATGTGGATAGTCACTAACTTTATCTAATCCTATCCATTCATTTATGGATATCTTCCCACTGATCCTTCTAAGCATATATTCTAAGGAATGAATGCACAGTACTTCCGTCGTAGTAGTAGTTCCATCCATATCCATAACAAAGGCAGGTATAATGCCAGGAACAGAGTATATCTTCTCTGCCATCGGGCATATTTCAAATTGCGGATGAACGTAATCCGGATTATTAATTACTACGAACTCCTCACCTAGGCAGTCAATTAGTTTGGACGCATAATCTTTATTTATAAACTTTTTCTCAGTCATTTATTCCTCCTCTTAATTCATCCTTAAGAATTAACTATGTTCAATTTCAGAAATATTATATGAAATTGATCTTTGAACTTCCTTTACCAGCAATTCTCTTAAGTCTTTGCCAAGCTTCACTGCCATAGCAGCTGCGGCCCCGCAAGCCTCTCCTGTTGCGGCACTTGTAGGCATAATCCTAAGTGCGCTGTGACCCTCTCTTGTTGATGAAATACATCTTCCTGCAGCTAAAACATTTTTTATTTCCGAAACAAACAGAGCTCTTAATGGAACTTCGTAGTACTCTCCTTCCCTCAAGTGCTCCATCACACTATCTTCATCAATTTGCCCGTGAATATCGATCCCATAGCAGCCTCTTGCAATTGCATCTTCAAATTTTTTCCCTTTTCGAATATCTTCCCCCGTATATACATAATCACCTACAGCTCTTCGTGTCTCACGAACTCCTACCTGAGCTGCTGTTTCAAGCAAAAATGCTTTTTCAAAGCCTGGAATCTCCTCCTGTAATAACTTTACAACCTGAGCGACTTGATTTCTTCCTTTTATCTCTGCTTTCGTTAAATCATATGATGAGGATCCATCTAGTTCCAGAATGTTTGTTGTGTTAAATGAAGCTTCTCCATGCTCAGGAAGAGTTGTAAAAAAAATGTATTCCACTTCTGGCGATAATCTGCCTTCAGTAATTGCTTTCTTTACTTGTTTAAAATAACCGGCTACAGATATTATCTTTTCGATATTAAACTCATAATCCATCCAATTAAAAAAATTATCTTTATTCATTATTACATAATCAGCAACTTTTTTCATGTTTATATTTGCCATTCTGAAAAACATAGTCAGTGCTTGTAATTTCCCTGTAGTTTCACTTCCTTTTTGCCATGGTAGTTTTCCTAAGTATAGAAGTTGTGCATCTCCTGTAGTATCAATAAAGACTTTTCCTTTTATTTTGATTTTCTTCCCATCTGTAAAAACCTCAACAGATTCTATCTCTTCATTTGAACGATTAACCGACATTAGTTCACAATTAAGGAGAATGTGACAGCCATATTTTTTAAGTAATTTGTTTACAGAAAGTCGAAAAGCACTTGCATAAAATCCATTATTAATCATACCTTTCATTTCTAACATTTCTTGTTCTATGCTCTTATATACACCATTTACTAATGCTTGGCCATTAACCGAATGTTTCATAAATGGTGAAACCATTCCTGCAGTCGACATACCACCTAAGAACCCATATTGCTCAATAAGTAGTGCTTTAACGCCCATCTGTGAGGCTTTTACTGCTGCGCTAATCCCGGCTATTCCTCCGCCGGTTATTACTACATCATATTCGTTTATATTATTAGTCTGCATATTGAGATAATACTTTCTTCATTGCATCTATATACCATTGTGTTATTAGTGTTGGACGAGTAATAGCGGATCCTGCAACTACACTCCATGCACCATTTTTGATCATTTCGGCTGCGGCATCTGGAGTATTTATCCTTCCTTCAGCAAAGACTGGAACTTTTAATAATGAGGCAAGTGTCCTTAGAAGCATATAATTAGGCCCACAAACCTTAGCATCAATTGTCTCGGGTGTGTAACCATTTAAAGTAGTTGAAATGCAATCAGCACCTGCATCCTGGCATTCTACTGCTTCTTTTTCTGTAGATATATCAGCCATTATTAGACAATCATAATTTTCTTTTATTTTATTTATAAATTCCGGTCCTGTTAAGCCTTCTCTTTTTCTAAAAGTGCCATCGATTGCAATAATATGGCTGCCTATATTTATTAGGCTTTCAACTTCAACTATACTTCCGGTTATTCTTACATAACCATCAGAAAAATATGATTTACTAAGACCTATTACGGGAACGCTTATTTCATTTAAGATCTTTTTAGTCTTTTCAACTCCTTCGGAACGAATCCCTGCTGCTCCCCCTTGAATTGCAGCTTTTGCAAATAAAGTCACTCCTTCAGGTGAATTAAATGGCGATTCTCCTTCGGCCTGACATGATACAATTAGTTTATTTTTTAATTTCTCAAAGGTTTCTTTTGAACTTTTCATTAGCTTTTCTGTATAAAATAATTTTCAGTTTCTTCCGCTCTTTTTAATTGCTCAGTGGCTAAATAATTCCTGCCTAATATTTCATTTAAAGTTTTTATATTTGCTTCTTCTTCCGCATGACTTAAGTTTTGCTCCATGTAAGTATATTTTTCAATTGGAATTAATTGAATTCTTGCACCTGAATATTTAAGAGATAAATTAAATCTCTCAATAATGTCATCAACATTTTCACCTTGAATATTATCTTTGCTGCTATCTAGTGATATCCAGTACCGCCCATCATTTAGCTTTATAGAGTTAATGATCTCTATATTTTTATCAAAGCTCACCTTTAATGGTGGAGTAATGAATATATTGACTCTATTATATATCGCTCTTAAATATTGCCTTCTTTTTATTTTCATTATTAAAAGATTCTCTGAGGCATCAATAAGTTTGTGACAAAGGATCTTTAACATTCCTTCTTTTGCAATAAGATCCAGCTCAATCATCTGATCTGAAGTATATTTGTAATCCGCTGGGTTTACATGAAATAGCATATCGATTTCATATTTTTGGAGTATCTTAAGAGACTGCATTTTCATCTCTTCCGGATTAATTATCACCTTATTATTTTCATTAAACAAAAATCCATTTGAACTTTTTTCTATTGCATTATGAAATTCCGAATAATAACCTTCTCTCTTGTTTTTGCTTATCTCCTGATAACAGTTTAACCCACTAGTTATGCTTCCACCTAAAAACCCAAAATTGTTAATTAGTAGAACTTTCTCCCCTTGCTTTTTCTTTATTAGTGCATAAATTATTGCAGCCGGGCTTCCACCGTAGACAATCTGATCATATATTTCTTCTTTTTTCATTTTCTTATACCATCATTTTGAGCATGCAATTAATACTACTTCATCATTGGGCGAAATACGTGATAATTCCAGATCAACCAGAGCCATTACTTGTGCTTCGTTCACAAGGCCTGACAAATTGATTATCTTTCCAGAGATCAATAAGTATATGTTTGGAAGAAGAGCACCTGCATCTCCAAATACAGTATATCTTTCAATTACTTGTGTAATTTTCTGTTTAATCTTTGAAGCCTGAACTGAAAGCACATATGCTTCATTTAGTTGAAGACGTATTGTACCTTCTTTATCAATTACCCTAAGTCTGCAGTTTTCTTTTCTTACAAGTCCTAGAAAACTCTTCTTTATATCTTTATGAATTATTGCATAGAGAAATGATGTCCGCCCTGCAATCATCAGGTTATCTTTTCCAGTTTTTAAGGACTGTGCACAAATACCAAAAAGATCTTCTTGACTTAATTCGTGTAACTTTATCTCTTTTGTCCTTAATTCACTTGTTCCCATTGCAACTGCAATGACCTTCTTGTTCTTACTATCAATCTCAACTGTAACTTCTACACTATCTGCAACAGCACCCATCTTAATAACTGATTCGAACGCTTCCTGCCTAAGTGATATAATATCTGAATCTGTAGGATTAATTATGGACCTTTCAACTGAGTCCATTATCATTCCCAGTGCTGCTCCTATTGCTGAAACAACTTCACTGTTTGAACAGATCTTATGCGAATGTTTTAAATAACCAGCTGTAAATGGGACAATGGCCGAAGCCCCGCCGCCGCCGCCGATAAAAGTAATTAATTCTTCATCTAGCTTATATTCTCTCTTCAGTTGACTAATGACAGGTTTTATTTTTTCTGCAGAAATCTTAAGAATGCTTTTTGCTATTTCCTCTGGAGTAATTTTCATCTTTGCAGATAAGTTCTTTACTGCATTGTTAATTGCATTTAAGTTTGCACTTCCATGCCCATTTTCTTTTACTAATTTTAGATAATTTGATGCTTCGGTAGGAGTAAAGGTAAATCTCTTATTATCACTTCCACTACTTTCACTTCCACTTTTATTTTTTTCTGAATTAGAATTTTTCCCATTCTTTTTTATTCTGATAGCTAAATAATCATCAGGATCATTTTCCTTTGGTCTTACTTTTTCTATTTCTATATCTGAGAAATCAACGCCACTGGAAAACCCTATATACTCTAGTCCTGCAATGTGAGCACTTCTAGGCCCCACATCAATTATCTTGCCCGAATCAATTCTTGGAACAGATCCCCCTGCAATTCCAAGGGTCCTTACATCTAATGTTTTTAGGAACAGTCTGTTTCCACCTATTTGAGCGCTTTTTACCTGTGGCTTGCCATTTTTTATTACCGATATATCAGTTGATGTTCCACCCACTTCAAGAAAAATACCATCGGATATTTTTGCATACATAAGTGCTGCTGCCACACCTGCTGCTGGACCACTAAGCATCGTTAATATTGGTCTTCTGCGCATCTCATTTATGTCCATTATGCCGCCATCGGACCTCATAACCATTATTGGCGCTTTTATTCCACTTTCTTTTATTGCAGCTTCTGTCATATTTGCCGTCTCAAGCATCTTGGGCATCATGCTTGCATTTAAGACTGCAGTCCTCGTTCTGATTCTTAAGCCATATAGTTTAGAAATATGACTTGCTGCTGTTGCAAGTAGCCCCATTTGTAAGGCAGTGCTAACAATAACTTCTTCATTTTGGGGATTATCTACTCCAAAGGCCTCAGAAGCAACAATTACTTCTGCCCCTTTACTTATCAGCTCATTTATTGATTCTCTTGCACGAATTTCTGTAAGTGGTTTTGATGTATCAAGAAACAAAAACCTTGTGCTTAAATGCTTTCCTGAGCCAAGTTCAATACTGTCTAGATTTGTTTCTTTCTTTGCTCTTATGCCTTCAAAACCTTTTCCCATTCCTATTATTCCAACCGTT
>JAUZPB010000127.1 GCA_030706145.1 Bacteroidota bacterium | reverse complement strand
CCCGCGCTCACTTACTTTGATAGCAATGGAAGATACACAGGTCCTGGTCTTTGATGGCGGTTATGAAAAGCTTGTATTGAAACATCCGGAATTTGCAAAAAGGCTTATGATCTTTCTTGCAGAAAGACTTGAAACCACAACGGATAAACTCTGGGCTATTAAGTCTGTTATTAGTAATACAATTATTGAAAACAATCTACTAAGCAATGAAAACTCAAACTGAATATTTATGGTTTAATACCAAAAAGCATCGCGAATACATTAACATT
This sequence comes from Bacteroidota bacterium, assembly GCA_030706145.1. Lineage (GTDB taxonomy): Bacteria > Bacteroidota > Ignavibacteria > Ignavibacteriales > SURF-24 > JAUZPB01. Next base: position 12,522 of record JAUZPB010000127.1, on the reverse strand, counting down.
ACACGTGATGTAGAAGATGTACTCGAAAAAAGCAGCATCAAAGAGGGAATGGTGCTCGTTTCAGCTATGCACATTACCGCAGGTGTATATGTAAATGATGCTGAAAGTGGACTTATACAGGATATTGACGAATGGCTTGAAAAACTTGCTCCGTTTAATCCAAATTACAAGCATCACAGAACCGGTGAGGATAACGGCGATTCACATCTAAAGAGTCTTTTGGTTCATCATGAAGTAATTGTTCCGGTTACAAATGGAAGGTTGGACCTTGGTCCATGGCAGCAGATCTACTATGCTGAATTTGATGGACAAAGAAGAAAAAGACTCATCATAAAAGTTATGGGTGAATAATTTACAACTGACGAAAGGAGAGTCAGTGTTAAATAGCAAAAAAACTTTGTCAGATAAAAAGGCTAAAGCTTCAAAGAATGGAAAAAGCAATGAAGATAACCGCGAGGACTTTTTTGACAGGGTATATAAAGTAGTTGCCCAAATTCCTTATGGAATGGTAACTACATATGGAGCTATCGCAGAGTATTGCGGTACAAAAGCTTCTGCAAGGACTGTTGGCTGGGCACTTAATGGGGCAAAGGATTCAAACCTTCCGTGTCACAGGGTTGTAAACCGTTTTGGTGCCCTTACAGGCAGAGTGCATTTCGGAAGCTTTGATCTTATGGAGGACCTCCTTCGCTCTGAAGGAGTTGAATTCCTGGAAGATGGCTGCGTTAATATGGAAAAACACCTCTGGAAGCCCGAAGGAAATGAAAAATTAAAAGTTTCAGGTAAAACGAAAAAGGATAAGTCAAAAGGGGAAAGCTCAAAGCCAAAGAAGAAAAGTCAGGCCCCTAAGGGCCTTGTATGATTAATATCGGTTTACCTTTACAGATGAAATTCCTGCATCAAAAGCGATATAAATTTTCTTTGATGCTGAATTAAAATTTTCAGAACGATATGTATTGTTGTCTACTTTTGTAAATCCTGCAAAACTCTTGCTTGAAAGTTTTACATCTGTGTTTATTTCGCATCCGCTGTTCTTTGGAACAAAGACCTCGAGTGAGGAAGCTCCTGAATCAAATTTAAGATCAGTCTTTTCTGCTTTATCTCCAAGTTTAACCTTTACAGATGCTGCACCTGACTTAATATAAAGATTCTCAATGTTATATGGCTCAAGGTTCAGGTTTACCGATGCGGCTCCAACGTTAAATTCCATATCCCAGGCTGGATTACTGTTTAACTTCATATCAAAGTGGTTCTTTGGTATATTTTTACCAAAAGAAAAATGATGCTCCTCAAGTTCAAATGAGACTTCTGCATTTTCATTTTCTTCTGAATGATTGAAAGTATAATTACCAAAAGTCCCTTTTGCTTTGGCAGCGACTAAGTCGCTGCCTGTAGTATCTTTAATAGTAAAATTCCCAACTGCTGCTTCCATAGTAAGCTTTGCTTTTTTAATATTCTGATTGTAAGGAGTATTGAACTGCTCAACCTGGTAGTTGAAATCAAAGTCACTCTCGTCAATTATAAAAGATTTAATAGCTGCAAAAAGCATTAGTCCAAGTATTACAGCATTAAATATTATAATGATCCATCGTATAGGCGAATCCCTCATTACAAAGTAAAGACCAAAAATTATCAAAACTACCGGCCAGAAATTCCAAACCAGATCCCAATCGAAATTTAAGGGCTTAAAGTTGTTTAAGAGTATTAGTCCTCCGAGTGTGATCAGGAAAATACCCCAGAATAATGGTTTTGTTTTCATAGCTCCCTTCAAAAATGTTTTACTTTTTCGAACCTTTGATTAATAGACCTACACCAAGTGCAATTACAAGAAGAGGCCAGAATTCTTCTGCATCAAAATGAGGAATAAATCTGTCAGCAAGGAATAAACATCCTATTGCAATCAGTATGTAACCAGCAACGTGACCTCTTCTCCTGGTTCTGTTTTCATAGTTATTAACTATGGGTTCTCCTGTAACCGGTTCTCCTGTCTCTGTCGTTGTTCCTTCGGCTGCGGGTTCAGTAACTGGATTCTGTACTTCATCTTTATAAGGTACTACAATCCACAAAAGTGCATATACTATAAATCCCGTTCCAGTAAGGAGAGCAGCAGCTATGAATACTATTCTGACAATTACCGGATCAATATCAAAATACTCTGCTAAGCCACCGGCTACGCCTGCAACCATTTTGTCTTTTCTTGAACGATATAATCTCTCTCTCATGGCATGTCTCCTTTTATTTTGTGTTCAATAGTTTAGACTAACAGTACAGGCAAAAGTTCTATTGAATTGCACTTTTTTTTATTAATCTATAAGCCACAATTAACATTTGCAAGTCTTGCAAAAAACCTGAAATGATTGTCGATTGTACTCTTCCAATATTCCCTTGTATGTGCACCAGGCTGAGAAATAAATGTTATCTTTATCTTGGTTTCAATGCATTTTTCATTGAATGCCTTATTTACATTATAAGCAAAATCTTCCGTTCCGCAATCTATTATCAGCTCTTTATCGAGTCCCTTTATATTCTTAATGAGAAATAATGCAGAGTTCTTTGTCCAGTTATCTGGTTTTTCGCTATATTTCCCAAGTGCATTAAGCATGCTCCATCTATCGGGGAAGGCCGTAATATCTAATATTCCGCTTGTGCTGCCTGCGCTTTTGAAGAAATCCGGATGCTTCAGTAATAGAGTCATTGCGCCATGCCCGCCCATGCTTAGACCCGTAATAAATATCCTGCTTTTATCTATCTTGTATTTATCAAATAGATTCGGGACTAAAGTCTTGAAGAAGAATGTTTCAAACTGGCTATTTGCCTTAACCGGACTATCAAGATACCAGCTGTCATAAAATCCATCAGGACATATAATTATGAACTTGTATTTATCTGCATAACTCTGAAGTCCGCCTGTAACATCATTCCACTGGTTGTAGTTTCCACTCCATCCATGAAGCATAAAAAGAAGAGGGTAATTGCTTGTCCCATTATAGTCCTTTGGAACAAAGACAAGTGAAGTATCTGCATGAGGAACTATATCTGATGATAAGATGAGTTTTTCCTGCGCAAATATTGAACTAAAACAAAGAGCGAATGCTATTATTATCAGCTTTTTCATTTTGATTGACTTCTTTATTTGTTAAACAATTATGTTTGCTTAGTTTATCAGCATCTGGTCAAAGACGTTGCTGCCTTTGGGTGATTTTTTACCGCCGCCTTGCCATTCAGTTGCATTTGCAGCAACATTCCTGAATTCTCCAATGCCTGCTCCACCGTGGTCATCCTGAGCTCCTGCAAGTATTGTGATCTTAGATGACTGACTAATCTTGCCAATGAATCTTTTGGGCACAGCAAAGCTGATGATTTTTGTCTGCTGATTGCCCAGTGGATTTTTAACATCTTCGGGCAAGGGAAGATAAGCTGACAATATTTTGCCAGAAGCATCTTTAACTTCAAATCCTCCGCCTACATTTATTAACCTGTTAAATGCCCTCTCACTTGAAAGCCTGTAGCCGGAGTTTGCAGCCGGGTCGACTGATCTTGCTGCTCCGTCATCTGTCTGTATGCATATGCTCGCAAATGTAAGCTGAAAGCCATATTCATTATGCCAGCCCGGATTAGTTAAGTCGCGAAATGAAAGCGTAAAATAATAATTGTCGTTATCTTCTTTAAGAGTGAACTTTGTTAGGTCAAGTATGCCGGGCTTAAAGAGTGGATTTGTTGGATACTTATATGCTTCATCTTTTTCAGGGGATGATCTTTCAATGATTGTCCTTGCAAATGAATTTTGTTTTTTGACTACACCGTTTGGAAGCAGATCATATCCCGGTCCCTGCAGTGCTTTTAGCGATTTGTTCAGACTGGGAACTGCAAAGTTAATTGAATTATAGAGAGCAATGTTTTCCTTCGGATCATTATATATCTGTGAAGAAACGCTTATCTGCTGCCCATTTCTTGATACTTTAAGGTCGCCAATCGAATTTGAATAGGCCGGAACTTCAAATATCATTTTGTCATTCTTGTAAATTGCAGTCTTCACCTGGTAATTGGCATTTGACTTATTCATTATACTAATACCAAGATCGAGGCTGTCTTTTATAGATTTAGCTTCAACAGATAACTTGTAAAGATTATCCTTATATGTCATTTTGATCCTGACAAGATCACTGCCGACTTTCTGATCAAGTTCAATATCATTTAGTTCATCAGGTATAGTTGGCAGTATGTAGAGCGCCTTCTTATTAGCATCAGGCTTAATGCCAAGATAATCCTGATAAAAAGTTCTTATATATTCAGCAAGGCTCCATGCCTGGCTAAATGTTCCGCTTAACCTTGGCTCTTTTTCATTTTGTCTTGGAAGTGCATCCATCAGCTCTGCTAGTGTGCCTGCAGCGCCGCGGTGAAGTATCTGATGAGTAAGCTGTTTTGTAAGCTTCCATGCCATATCCTGCTTTCCAAAGCTGCATAAGGATTGTACAACAGGACCAAAGTTCCACTGCCATATTATTCCGTTATGGTACGCTGCATCTTTTACATAATATGGAGGATACTGGTGGTACGGATGAAAATTCGGATCATCCTGTGATAATGTAGCTACTCCATATGGATAAACAAGCTTATTCATAAGATTGCTTAGGACCTTTATTCTTGTAATTGAAACAGAAAACAGGTCCGGATTATTTAATGCAAAGAATGCATTTGGACGAACTGACTTATCTGGCGTGCCATCTGCTTTAAGCCTGTCGTAGAGCATATTTGTGTTTTTATCAAGAAAGAACTTTTCAAAATTATATCCAACTTTCTTAGCCATTGCCATTGTCGTTTTGGCAAATGAAGTATCTTTTAATACAAGTGCTATTTCGCTGCTTGAGACAAGCTGATTATGCCACAGAGCCTGAATGTCAACGGCTCGGTTACCGCGGGGTGACCATGGGCCATTTGGTCCAACAGCATCCATCCACGTCTCTGCATCGGCATGCATCAAAAACCCGTTATTGTCAACATGCTTTTTTGCTGCTGCATCATAGGCAAGCTTTACAGAAGGATATATCTGCTTTAAGAATTCTACGTCATTTGTGTAATTAAAATAGTTGTATGCCTGTATAACAAACCACGGCGTGCCGTCTGCCGTGTTATAAATACTTTCTTTTAATGTAATGCGGTTTGGTATTCTTCCATAGTTTGGACTAGCAGGATTTTTATCCTGGTATTTTGCAAATGAAAGGAGAATATCGCGTGCATCTTTGTAATTGCCCGTTACAAAAGTAGCACCCGGAAGTGATATGAAAGTATCACGCCCCCAATAATTATTAAACCATGGCAGTCCTGCAAATATTCCTTTTGTATCCTGCTCTGTTATAAGGGCATCTAATGATATTTTAGCCCACATGAGCGCTTTATCGAAATCTTCGTTGTTTGTCTTTACATAGCTTTGAGCAAGAAGGGTTTCAATTCTTTTTGCTTTTTTATCCTTAAGCTCATCCGACTTTGATAGAAGCTGCTTTATCTCTGCATCTTTGCCTGAGACCTGCAGGGCAAGCTTTACATCACCATTTGTTTCAATCTTAAGAAGAAGCGAACTTCCGCTTTTTTTTGCCGAAATAATTTTCTGGTCAGTAGTTATAAATAATGCACTGCCTGCGATAAGATTACTTATGCTGGCTGAGACAACATTGTCATTTAAGATTACGCTGTCTTTACCGAAGAAATTTTTGAGCTCAAAAGTTATCTCTTTACCTTTGAGGCCCTTCATATCAATTAAAATGAGGTCCAGGCTGTCTGCAAAGAAAAAGGATTCTTCGGCTCCTTCGCTATAACTTCTTTTGAGCAGGTGGGGATAAACTGTCGCTGATGAGGTCTTGCGGGATAATTCTTTTCCATCAGATGAAAATGAATAGTCGTTAAATATCCTTTGTTCTTTTAATGTCCATCCCTGCCAGCCGTCTACAAAATAGTCATTCGTTTCACCATAGTATTGCCCGAAATGCTTGTTTGTGAACGAGAAAGCGCGCGATGTATCTTTAACCTGTATTGCAAGTTTTTCCATCAGTGTTGTCTCTTTATGACTGCTGCATCCGGAAAATACGAGAAAAGCAGCAAAGATCAGAAGAAGAAATTTCTTCACAATTGCCTCATTATTTTATTGAAATAAATTGATAAATACTGTGGGTTAAAATAATCAATAAATTTAATTTTTGCTTAAATAGTAGGCATTTATAGAAGAAGGGAAGAGGTTAGTACATAATAATTTAGCCTTGATAATAAAATAATATTTTATAAAGTTATCTTAGAGATCTTAAAACACAAGGAGGATTAAATGAGAACGCTTAGCAGGGTTATTGGTTTGTTAATTGTGACTGCGTTTATTTTTGCAACAATTTCTACAGCACAGGAAGGTTCAAAGAGTAGTTCGGGTACAAAATCTGCAAAAGAAATCTTTACCACTAATAAGTGCAATAGTTGTCATGAGATGAAAGCTGAAAAAATTTCAAAGACAGGTAAATCCAAAGCTCCGGACCTTTCAATGGTAGGAACTGATAAAAATGCCGAATGGGTAGAGAAATTCCTGACTAAAAAAGAGACTCTTGATAACAAGAAACATCCTATTAGCTTCAAAGGAACAGACAGTGAACTGAAGACTCTTGCTACCTGGATTGCAAGCCATGGCAAGAAAGAAAGCAAATGATCAGAAATACCTTGAATAAATAAGCTTTAGTGTTGTAAGTATCACCATAGTAATAAAAATGGGGCGGATGAATTTCGCCCCTCTTTTTATTACAAGTCCTGCCCCAAGCTTTGAACCTATTATTTGTCCTAAAGCCATTGAAATCCCAGCAGCATATATTACAAACCCGCCAGAGATGAAGATAGCAAAAGATACTATGTTGCTTGTAAAGTTCATCACTTTCGTGTATCCGGTAGCTTTTGTAAGGTTGAATCCTAGCAGTATAACAAAGGCCATTGCCCAGAAGGACCCTGTCCCTGGGCCAAAGAAACCATCATAAAAACCAAGAAGTAACCCAAAGATAAAGTAGAAAATATTCTGTGATAGTCTTGGCCTTTGTTCAACTTCACCAAGCTTAGGCGTAAAGAGCGTATAAATGATAATTGCAAAAAGAAGAAAAGGTATAATGCTATTAAGCACTGCACTGCTGACCTGCTGAACAGACCATGTACCTATAGCAGCGCCAGCAAATGTAAAGACAATGCCCCAAATGGCTTTTTTTAATTCCACACCTCCTTTTTTTACATAGTAGTAGGATGCTGTGAAACTTCCGAAGCTAGCCTGAAATTTATTTGTACCCAGAACAAAGTGCGGAGGTATTCCAAGACTCATCATTATAGGTATAGTAATAAGTCCGCCGCCGCCAGCAATTGCATCAACGAGTCCTGCTGTAAAGCCTGTCAAAAATAAAACCGGGTACATCCAAAAAGGAAAATTCATAACTCTCTGTCAGCTCTTTTTCAATGGGGCCAAATCTAAGTATAATAATCATTTAAAGCAATTTGATGTTACTTTTACTCTACCTTAGTTCTGCGAGTTTTATCATCATTTCCGTATGCATTTTGTTTATATCTTTTGTCTGCCCGTTATAGTTATTTGCAATAAATGAAAAAGCAATTAATCTTCCGCTGCGCGACTTTACATAACCTGTATGGCTCCTAACATGCCCAATAAGTCCATCTTTTATGCGGGCATTATTTTCAATCAAAGTGTGCCTGCCATAGTTTTGGAAGAATCCCTCATCATCCTCTTTACCAGCAATGCCAAGGGAATTATAAAAATCATTGAAGTAATTTTGTTTTGTATTAAAGCTTAAAATCTTTACAAAGGTCTTTGCTGTAATTGCATCTGAACGCGAAAGTCCGCAGCCGTCGTGCAGGTAAACCCCTTCAGATGGTATATTGTTTTCTTTCATAAAATCATAAAGCGCTTCAATTCCTTTTTTTGTAGATCCTTCCTTTTTTTGTTTGTAGGCAAGTTCCCTTAAGATCTGCTCGGTATAAAGGTTATGACTTTTTTTATTTATGATAAATACAATCTTTCTTAGTGAGGGAGAAATAACAGAGCTTATCTTTTTTGCATTGTCATATGCTACAGGATAATCCAGCTTGGCAGCAATATTTGATAAATCTATATCGGTATTTTGAAATATAATTCCACTTCTTAAAAGTGCTTTTGAAAAGTAAAAAGCAGCAAAATATGAAGGATCAGGGATAGATCCCTTTATTGAAAATTCAGGAACACCTGCAGGTACAGTTCCTTTAAGTACTGCCTGTGTCTGAAGCGGGGCGCAGTAAATATAACCGTTATCACCAGAGCCTTCTTTGCCAGTCATCATTTTATTTATGAAAGAAAGCCAGCTTATTTCAGGCTCTGTTCGAAGTACATCTGCTTTTGAACCTTCTTTGCTTCCCGGCCTGAAATAAATGCTATACATGTTTTCATTTATTGTAAGAGCAGATGCTCCGGCTCCGTAATAATTGCCAATATCTATCCAGGGCCAGTCATCTGGTACAGTATACATTTCATATTTGAGAGCATCTGCAAAAATACGCCCGTTTATTTTCTTTATGCCTTTTGCTTTTACAGCTTCAACCCAGTGATCAATAAGTGAATCCAAAGGAAGAGAGCCTTTTATTTTATTTGACCCCAGGGTCGGATCACCATCTCCAACTATATAAATGTTGCCATTAAGTATTCCGCCTTTGCCTATTTCTCCATCATAAAATATCTTTGTCTCATACCGGTAATCGCCTCCAAGTTTTGCAAGTGCTGCCGATGAGGTTAGTATCTTCATGCATGATGCAGGAGCAAGAGCTTCTTCTCCATTTAGGTCAAGTATCTGTTCACCAGTGTCTGTATACTCAGCGTAAAAGCTTCCTTGTCCGTTTGCCTTTTTTATAACATTAAGGCAGCTGTCTGCCTTTGATATTACACTCTGCACTGTCTGTGCTGAAATAGTAAATGAAACTATAAGCAGGTAAAAGCCTGTAACTAATATTCTTATCATAACTTAGGCCTTGTTTATTTTATAATAGTATGAAATTCCTATACACAGTTGTCACAGTTTCCGCAGGGCTTTTCATCAGTAAAACCAAAATAGTTTGAAATATAAACTCTCCTGCATCTGTTGTTTCTAAAATAATTTACCATAGCAAGAAGTTTCTTGTTATCGCTAAGTAATTTCTCTTTCAGGTAGTCATCATCTTCAAGTATTTCAGGGAGTTCACCAGTAAGCTTAAGGTCATGGTTTTCAAGAGATCCCTCTGTAACACCATAGCGGTCAAGAATTGCAAGGACAGTTTCAATCCTGAAGTCACCCTTGGTCTTATAATGCATCTGCTCTCTTAAGTATTCAATGCCCATAGAATTTGCGGCCTGAAGGTTTGCTCTTAAGAAGTTAAACAGCCTGGAATAAAAATCTGCATCAGGATTAGCCCATTTTATAAATTCCATCTGAGTATAAAGGTCATCCTGATTATAAAGTAATAAACAAAGTGATGGGGAGCCGTCTCTGCCTGCTCGTCCTATCTCCTGATAATATGCCTCGACAGAAGATGGTACCTCTGCATGAATTACAAAACGTATATCAGCCTTATCTATTCCCATTCCGAATGCGTTTGTAGCTAATATAAGATCTTGCTTTCCGCTAAGGAAGTCTCTTTGCATCTGCTTTCTTTTGTCATCAGTAAGCTTTCCGTGATAGACTCCAAAGGAAATACCTTTTCTTTCGAGCATCTCGGCATATTTTTCAAGTGTCTGGATAAGAGAAAAATATATGATTCCAGATCCACTGTAATTTTCAATTGTAGTTAAAATTGCATTAAGCTTATCTTTTTCATCATATGTATCAAGAGCTTCGAGTCTGAGGTTGGGGCGGTCAATGCCATGATGAAATAACTTTACTTCATTTGCCTTCAGATTTAGCTTTGAAACTATATCTTTCTGCACATCTTTTGTAGCTGTAGCTGTTAATGCAATTGTAAGCGGGTTGCCTATTATCTGCCTGAACTCGCCAATTCTCGAATAGTCGGGCCTGAAATCATGACCCCATTCCGAGATGCAGTGTGCCTCGTCTACGGCTAAAAGGGAAATATTTGCCTCTTTTATTTTTTCGGCAAAGTCAGGCCTGCGGAATCTTTCGGGTGTAACGTAAAGGAGTTTTATCTTGCCTTTTATAAAATCTTCAAGCCTTTTGTCCTTTTCCTGCCTGGAAATTGTAGAATTAATAAAGCTTGCAGGTATCTTCTTTTTCCTCAAAGAATCTACCTGATCCTGCATAAGTGCAATTAGTGGGCTGATGACTATTGTCCCGCCATCTAAGCAAAGTGCCGGGATCTGGTAACACAAGGATTTCCCGCTGCCGGTTGGCATAAGTACAAGTGAATGCTGCTTATCAAAAATAGTACGATTTATTATCTCTTCCTGGCCATTTCTGAAGGAATCATAGCCAAAATATCTCTTTAATGCTTCTTTTGGTGTATTCATAGTAAAAAAATATAAAAAAAATGAACGCTAAAGATAGCTCTTGAAATTGAAAATTGAAACACTTTTTATACTTTATGAGCACTTATTTAGGGAAATATTAATACCCGGCTAATTTATTAACATAGAAGGTTTTACCTGCCTTACATGCATGAAAATTTTATTAAATTATTTAAGGTTTGAATTAGCCTTACATCTTTTATATTTTTACTATGAATAAAAAAAGGATAGTATGAGAGTAGCAATTTGCCAGTTAAACTCATTGATTGGCGATATTGAAGGAAATAAAGAACGCATCTTAAATGGATATAAAAAGGGAGTTCAGGATGGGGCAGATCTGGTTATTTGCCCTGAGTTGTCTTTAGTTGGATACCCTCCTCAGGATCTGGTTGAAAAAGTTGAATTCCGTCAGAAAGTTAAAGAATGCACAGAAGAAATTGCCTCACTTACAGGTGAAACAGGGCTGATCTTTGGTACTATCACAGAAGAATATGATGATGTAGGCACTGATATATATAATTCAACTGTTCTCTGCTATAATGGGAAAATACAGACAGTCCAAAACAAGACACTGCTGCCAAATTATGACGTTTTTGATGAGGTTAGGTATTTTGAATCTGCCAAAGAATGCAAGATACACGAATTTAAGGGCGAAAAGCTTGGACTTTCAGTCTGTGAAGATATATGGAATGATGTCGACTACTGGAAGAAAAGAAGATATGTAAATGATCCGGTTCATAAGCAGATAGCCCTTGGTGCTACGTTGCTAATAAATATATCAGCTTCGCCATATGCTCATGGTAAGCGTGAGCAGAGAAGGGAAATGCTCTCTGTACTTACAAAGAAAGATAATATTCCACTTGTTTATGCATGCTGTGCCGGAGTACAGACTGATCTGATCTTTGATGGCGGCAGTATGTGCTTCGATTCAAAGGGAAACCTTTGTATGCTGGGCAAGACATATGCAGAAGATTATTTTATATTTGACACAAAAAAAGAATACGAGCCTATTAAAAAAGTAGAATCTTCTTTTGAGGAAGAGGCTCTTCAGGCACTCATCTTTGGCGTAAGGGAATATTGCAGCAAGACAAGATTTAAGGAAGCTCTTATTGGCCTGAGTGGCGGAATTGATTCGGCTATTGTAACTTACATTGCTGTAAAGGCTCTTGGCAAAGAGAATGTTCATGTTGTAATGATGCCTTCGGAATTTTCAAGCAAGGGAAGTGTCGATGATTCCGTGATGCTGATAAAGAACCTCGGGGTCACATCTGACAAAGTCCCTATTCAGCCTGTATTTGAATGTGTGAAAAATGTACTTGAGCCTGTCTTTGACGGGAGACCCGAAGATGTAACAGAAGAAAATATACAATCTAGGATAAGAGGTTTGTATCTGATGTCTATTTCGAATAAATTCGGATACATACTGCTTACCACGGGAAATAAATCTGAAATGGGCGTTGGTTATGCTACCATGTATGGCGATATGTGTGGTGCTCTTGCGGTGATTGCAGATGTCTATAAAACGGATATTTACAAGATTGCACATTTCATTAACCGTGATTCGGAAATAATTCCAAAGGAAATAATAGAAAAAGCACCATCTGCTGAATTAAGGCCTAACCAAACGGACCAGGATTCACTGCCACCATACGATTTTCTGGATAAAATATTAAAAATGTATCTGGAAGAGAACAAAGAGTTCAATCAAATTGTTAAGGAGTTAGGAAAACCTGACGTTGTAAAAAGAGTGCTTAACCTGGTGGATTTTAACGAGTTCAAAAGAAAACAGGCTGCCCCGGCTTTACGTATTTCTACTAAAGCTTTTGGTTACGGCAGGCGATATCCAATTGTTCAAGGATGGAGAAGAAGATGAACCCCTTTAGAATCAAAATTTCTTTGTTTTGCCTATTTCTTTTTATTACAATTCCAGCTATTGTTTTCGGGCAGGATGATCAGCATGTAAAGATCAAAACCTCAATGTCTGTTAAAGAGGTAAAACCTGGCGATGACCTGCCGATTACTGTTAAGGTAAGTGT
>JAUZPB010000126.1 GCA_030706145.1 Bacteroidota bacterium | reverse complement strand
GTTTTTTACCCACCTTACTTTTTGTCCTTTTAGTATAAATATTTTCTTGAATTTGAAGAAGTGAAATCCAAATGGTAATGAGCTGTATACTTAGCTTATGAGGAACTATGGAAAACGATTTTATATACGGATATTGGTATTATACAACGGAGGGGAATTTTTTCTTTACTGGACGGAAACCAGATAAAAAGGCAGACTATTTTTTCAGAAAGAAAAATCTTGAATATAGATATGTAGGCTCTGTTTCTCTTAAACGAGAGCATTTCAAAAAAATTAGTTTTGGAGTATTTAAAGTAATTTAATGCTCGTTGCTCTAAGTAATTTGTCCTTATTTAACTTTATGTTGTGAAAATGATCACATAAAAAAGGAACTTTCCGATTTATCATTGTTATTGCTTCTTATCTTCTATTCATTATTTATTAGGATACCATGAAAATGAATAGATGATTAAAAGAGGCGATAAGAATGTATTATATACTTCTGTTCTTCTTGTGCTTTTCTTTTACTTTTGGCTTTACTCCGGTTTTGATCAAATACTTGAAAAAAGCTCATGTCGTTGACCTTCCTGGTGGCAGGCATATTCATGAAAGCATAAAACCAAGAATGGGTGGAGTACTGATTTATCTGGCTTCCTCTTTTGTGCTTATCTATTTTTCTCAGGACTTAAATACATCTAGGTTTCTGATACTCTCTTCTCTTCTTATTTTTATCATTGGGGTCTTAGATGATGTACTTGGCATTAGCTATCATATAAAATTTATTTTCCAACTATTAGTCTCTTTTCTTCTTACATTTAACTTGCTTAGACAATATGGCAGCTTGCAAATCTTTGGATTTGTTGTCCCTCAACCATTTGATTCACTGATCTTAATATTCTTTATTACAGCTACAATAAATTCTCTTAATTTCTTAGATGGAATAGATGGGTTGGTTAGCAAAAGTTCAATACTATGGTTTTCTACAATATTGATCCTTTCAACTATTTATTCTGATCAGTTCCTTATTCTTCTCTCTACAAGTATGGTTGGAAGTATTCTGGGATTTTTACACTATAACAGCCACCCGGCTAGAGTTTTTTTGGGTGATACAGGCTCACTTTCGATTGGTTTTTATCTTTCTGTCTCCTCTCTGCTAGCTTCGACGAAATTTGGACCAACGGCTTCAATTGACCTTGCCTTTCCTATGATATTACTTGCAGTACCACTTACAGATGCTTGCAGAGTCATTGTCTATAGAATCTTGGATGGGAAAAGCCCATTTTTGCCAGACAAAACACATATCCATCATGTTCTGCTTGAAAAACTTTATTCGCATAGAACTGTTATTAGCATTGTTGAGACACTTACAACAATTGCTTGTGTCCTTGCAATTGCTTATGCTACAGGAAGGCATGTCTATCCCTTAGTACTGTTTTTCATCCTTTTATCACTTATCTTCTTTATTAGACCTGTCCTTAATTCTCTTGAAAAATTTTCATCTAATTATTCTGTAAAAAGGATCTTCAACCATGATTGGCTCGTAATTTCAAAGAAAATCGCTTTTTTTGCAATATCAGCTCTTGCAGTTTTCTTTATTATATCTCTGTCTAGTGTAACTACAAAACCTAACCTTACAATTACTTTAGTTCTGCTTGTATTAGGTTTAGTTGCCTTCGGCATTGCTAGTGTAAGTATGAAAAAAAATATAAATCTTTATGAGTTCTTTATACTTATTAACATTCTTATATTTTTTTTACTGACAAACCTTCAAAAAACAATATCTGTCGTTAATTCGGCTTTTTCTGTTTTCTCATTCTTATTTTCTATCAATGACTTCTATATACTGTCGTTCTTAATCATAATTTTGCTTTTAAGCGTAAATATTTCAATATCACTTCACTTTAATGAAAAATGGACTGATACGATTACTCCTTCTTTGTTAGCAATAATTCTTGCAGCAGCTTTTTTTATCCCCCCTCTGGCAGGCAGCAATACTGTGCTTATCCTCCTCAGCTGCCTGACTATTTATATGTGGATATTGTGGATCGTTTCCTATTATCATAATATTATAAAGAGACTCCTTTACCTTTCCTTTAGCCTGCCGTTTGGAATTTTATTGAAACTTTTAGTCAGCTGATTAACTCTTTTTGCTCTATTATTCAATGGGTGCTAGTATATAAAGGGTATTAATTTGCGGACTTTCTTCTGATAACTCTGGTAATCTGAAAACTTCTTGCTTAGCATCTTTTCTTCAAATCGCGACTTTATATCGAAAAAAATAAAGAAAATTATTGAATAAATGATCGTCAAATAACCATGGACAAGTAATGCCCAGCCAAAAGAACAAAATATTATTCCGCTATAGATCGGATGCCTTACCAGGCTGTAAGGCCCAGTCTCTACAAGTGTCGAGTTTTCTTTGGGTAAGGGAAGGGGAGTTAAATTATGCCCTAGCTTAAAAAGCCCTGATACTGATAAAAAGCCACCGAATAATAAAAAGATAAGACCAGCTATTGTACTTATTTCTGAAATTGTTCCTTCTGCCCAGGATGGATGCCCGTTAAGTGTGCGTGGCCCGAATATAACAAGGAAAGCCAAAGCAAACTGTATAACTACATACAATTCACCTCTTTTCCCCAAGGATTTTTCCATTTATTTTATCTTCTCGGAAATTGAAAAAGCATATTGGTTTACATCTAGCTCAAAAGTAGCATTGCCGTATTGATAACTGAAGGTCCTTAAGTCTGCCGAAGTATTACTGATCTTTTCCAAAAATTTAACATATCGTTTCTCTTCACTCTTTGACATTAGAAGGATCAGTTCTTCCAAACTTTGCCTATAATTTTCAATTGGAAAAATTCCCCATATTTTGGTAACAGAGGTGATTTCTCCTCCTGCAGAGTTGAAGGATCCTAAAATCTTATAACCACCTTCAATTGTATCATTTTTTTGAATTATATACAATATGCCTGACATTGAACTTCTGGAAGAAACAGAAATATCCTTCGGTAATAGATCTATTATAGTTGAAACTTTTGATCCTATCGATACAGGAATATCACCAATACTTAGAGCCCTTGTCTGACTAAATTTAGTAGCTGATATTATTGTCAGAAAAATAATAAATAGCCTGATCACTTGCCCTCCATAAACTACCCAAACTTTATTTAGCATAGTTTAGCTGTGCTTGTAACCTATTTATTATGACAATTATAAAAAATATGTACAAGCCCTTTTTTTTGAGGGCGTGACCATTATCATCTATTCTGGGATCCTTATCTCAATTTAGTCTATTTTTTCTTGAAAATGGCTTTTACAACTCTTATCTTCCCTTCTTTCATATTCCTTCCGGCATTGACCATGCTTTCTTTTGCCGATTTGCCCATAACAGATTGCATGACTTCAAGAATATATCCATCCTTCTCTGAATTTTCCATCATGGTTTTGAACCAATTTAGTCCGGAAGCTGTCAGATCTTCTTCATACATTTCACGGAAACCTGTCGATTCAAGAATTCCTTTGTAACTGTTCCAATTTGCTAGAAAGCTTATTTGCTCATTCTCTGCCCATGGAACAGGATAGTAAAGACTCCCAAAGTTGCCTTGGAAAATATCATAGAATGCAAAAGTCCCTCCCTTCTTTAATACCCTGTTTATTTCAAGTATGAACTTTTCTTTATCTTCTATGTTCATCTGTACATGCTGCGTAATTGCTATGTCAAACTCATTGTTCTCAAATGGCAAAGCTGTTGCATCAGCCCTCTGAAACTTGATTAGATCCTGAAGCCCAACTATACGGCTTAGCTCAGTTGCTGTATGTATAAATTCTTTTGAAAGATCTATGGCTGTTACTTTGCACTTATGCCTGGAGGCAATGTATCTGCTAGTCCCTCCGATTCCGCACCCTATATCAACTACCTTAGATGATTCTTTTATCGGAAGTTGCCCTACTAATTCTTTTGTGGCTTCCCTCCCTCTTATGTGGAAATCTTCAATGGGTGCAAGATCTTCCTCACTTATCTTTTCTATATCCTTGCCTGACCTGCTTAATGCCTGTGTTATCTTGTCCAGCAAATGCCCCGGCGTATAATGGGTCTCTACAGCTTTTTGTATTATTTCACTGTCTATTATCTTACTGTTAACTGATCTATCATCCATCGCATACCTTCTTTCTTAATCATAGTTTCTTGTATTTAACTAATAAATTTATAGACCGGCAGATGAGTTAATAATAATTAGAACAAGTTTTCGTAAAAGTGCAATCTCATTATATGGAAACAAGTAATTTTAATAGAAATAATTATTGGACTTCTGCAGGCTTTTGACTTAGCCTTTCTTTAATAAAATTACAGATTTCCTCCATAGCTGACTTTGCTTCAGGGAATAAAGGTGAACATACTGGATAACAATGAAATAGACCTTCTCCAATTTCCAGACTTACTTCCACACCTGCTTGCTTTGCCCTTTGAGCAAACCTGACCGAGTCATCCCTTAAGAGTTCGTCTCCGCCGGCATAGATCTTCATTGGTGGAAGTCCCCCAAGATCTCCGTAAAGAGGAGAGATCAAAGGATTCTCTGTGTTACTTCCGGCTGCATAGTATTTACTAAAAACTGTCCAGGATTCAGCCCATGTAAGTGTGTCGACTTTAACATTTGTCTTTAATGATCCTCCCGTATTCTTTAAGTCAGTCCAGGGCGAAAGAGCTACAGCACCAGCTGGCATTGGAATTGACCTTTCTTTTAGTGCTAGCAATGTTGCAAGTAACAGACCGGCTCCTGCTGAATCACCACTAAAAACAATGTTTGAAGATAATATCCCATTTCCCAGCATCCAACAGTATATTGATACCGCATCATTAAGAGCTGCTGGAAAAGGATTTTCAGGAGCAAGACTGTAATCGAAGACTAATGCAGCAATTCCTGTTCCCTTGACAAATTTGGATACAACAGCCCTATGTGACTTGCTAGAACCAACTACATAGCCTCCACCATGGAAATACAGTATAGCCCTTTCTTTTGAAGTTCCCTTGGGGCAGATCCACTCTGCATAAACGCTCCCAGGATTGATTTGTGAAATTTCTATGCCCTCGGGTAATTTTCCGAATATTCCGGTGCTCTTTTCGGTCTCTCTTCTTAAGTCCGGTATCGATGTGTTTGCATTAATTGAATTTGTCCTTTTTAACTGAAATCTTAAAAGATGACGGTACTTTAATGCAAATACAAATAACCGGCTCTTTAGACTTGGCATAATTGTCTCCTTTATTTTGTTGACCTTCTTTTGGGTGTGGGTTTTACAGCATTTAGAAATAGTTCAACGCAAAGTCCAATTGTCTTTTCTTCATCGAATTGTTCTGGATTTGTATAAAACTGTTTTGCAGCCTCTATAAAGACAAATTCAAAAAGATCCATAATGATGCCATTTTCTATATCACTTCTTATTTCTCCATCCTGCTGCCCTAAACGAATTATTTCATTTGACAGAGATTCAATTCCGCTTTTTGCATCTTTGTCCTTTTCTAATGATATTACTTTCTGAATGCGGTATGTTAGATATTTTTCAAATATCTCTTTCTGTGCCTTTACTCCCTCTATTAGCTCATGCAAAATCAGTTCCATGCGCACCTTTGTATCTGCCAGGCTTTTCATATGCTCAATCCTGCCTGGATTTTTCTGACTGAAAGAAGTTTTTATATACTCACTTAATATTTCTTCTTTTACAGGGAAGTAATTGTAAAGTGTGCCTTTTGCAATGTCTGCTTCATTGGCTATTTGTTCCATTGTTGCTGCATTGAAACCGAATTGCCTGAATAGCCTGAGCGCTGTTGAAATTATCTTCTGCTTTGTTTCTTCTTTTTTCCTTTCAACCCTTCCTTTTGTGACCACTTCATTTTTCCCCTTTTGTTTTGCATTTCAATAAATGGAGTTTAATAATTATACGGTGTCTTAAAATAAACTAAGACTAACATTGAACGCCGTTCAAATATATAAAATTCCACTATTTCTGTCAAGCATAGGCAGATCTATTAGTAAGCTATGTATAGCTAATATTCGTGTAATTTTAATTTTTAGATGAATTTACTAGTCTTGAATTGTATTAATTGAAGAATTAACTTTATATTTCGAGTAAAATTTTAACTGTGAGGTTTTAGACTATTATGGGAAAATTTCAGTTTGTGATCAAAAGAACGGGAGCTATTGTTCCTTTTAATCCCGAAAGAGTTGCTAATGCTATTTACAGGGCGGCAGTGGCCGTTGGTGGACGTGATAAAACAACATCGGAGCTGCTTAGCCAAAAGGTAATTCAGCTTCTTGAATCTAAGTATGTTGAGGGGTATACTCCCTCTATTGAAGAAATACAGGATGCAGTCGAAAAAGTATTAATCGAAAATGGACATGCAAAGGTTGCTAAGGAATATATCCTCTACAGAGAAGAAGCTGCAAGAAGAAGGCAGCAGGATTCCATGCATTTTTCAAAACCCTCTGAACTAATCCCTTGGCCAAAGATCTGGCGCTCACTTGACTGGGCCGTATCTCATGAGCTGCATACTTCCGAGTCTCTAAATAAAAGAATTTCAAATGGCGAATTTCCACAGATCGTTCATGAAGCTGAATCGGCCTATGAGCTGCAGCTTGATACGGCTGCTGAGATGATTAAACAGAAGGGAAGTCAGCTGAAAATGGTTATGGTAAGCGGACCTTCCTCCTCTGGTAAAACAACTACTACATTGAAACTTGAACAAAGACTCATGAAAATGGGAATGCGCTTCGTTCCGCTTGTAGTTGATAACTATTTCTTTGACCTTGAACTTCACCCCAAAGATGAATTCGGCGACTATGACTTTGAAACTCCACAGGCGCTGGACCTGGAAATGATTAACGATCACCTGGTACGACTTGCAAAAGGAGAAGAGGTTAAGATCCCTTTCTATGACTTTAAACAAGGGATAAGACATCTTAACCAAACCCCACTGAAAATAAATGAAAATGAAGTACTTCTTATTGATAGTCTCCACGGATTGTATCCTGAATTTTCCTCAGCAATCCCTGCACAAGAAAAGTTTAAGCTCTACCTGGAACCCCTGCTTCAGATGAAGGGCCCTGATGGCTATTATTTTCACTGGACAGATCTGCGCCTTATCCGCAGAATGCTCCGCGATTCGGTTCATAGGGCTTATGCTCCTGAACAAACTTTGCTGCACTGGCATTATGTCCGCTCTTCTGAAAAAAGACACATTCTTCCATACTGCCAGAGTGCCGATTATATTGTCAATACTTCTATGTCATATGAGGTTGCTCTTTATAGCGCAAGGTTACTTAGCAGCTTTATTGAATGGGAGAAAAAATACGAGGGCGATCCCCTAAGAAAAGATGCATTTCAAAGGGCTTCGCGCGTTCGGAAAATGCTCGAATCTGTCACCCCCGTACAAGATGATTTTCCGGTCCCGGCTGATTCGGTTCTAAGAGAATTTATTGGAGGCAGTATACTGGACTGCCACTAAAATTGTAATTAGTAAGATGGGTATCAAAATTATGCCTTGCAGATAGACCTGTTTTTTTGTTAACATAAATATTAACAAAAATTACGGAATAATAATGACAGAGAAAAAAATTACAGGTATCCATCATATTACTGCAATTGCAAGCGACCCACAGAGAAATATTGATTTTTATACCGGAGTACTTGGTTTACGCTTAGTAAAAAAAACTGTAAACTTTGATGCTCCGGATGTCTATCACTTCTACTATGGTAATGAAATTGGTGAACCTGGTACTATTCTTACTTTCTTTCCATTCGGCGATATACAAAAAGGAAGAAGAGGAAAAGGTATGCTTAATACAATTACCTTTTCAGTCCCTCTTTCTTCTTTAGAATTCTGGCAAAAGCGACTGAAAAATTATAACATCATTTCCCAGCCTGCACAGCAGCGCTTTGATAATGAAATAGTAATCTGCTTTGCGGATCCTGATGGCCTGAATCTTGAACTGGTATTTAATGATAAAGATCTTCGGACTGGATTTACATATGGATCTATTCCTCCTGAAAACTCCATTAAAGGCTTTTATAGCGCTGAGATATGGGAAGAGGGATATGAACTAACAGCAGGACTACTTATGGAACAACTAGAGCACAAGCTAATTGCTGAAAAAGGTAATCGCTTCCGCTTCGCTGCAAATGATACTCCTGGTAATTATATCGATATTTTATGCCTCCCGGATAGTCTGCGTGGCATTGGAGGTAATGGCACCGTCCATCATATTGCATTTTCTACACCTGATAAAACTACTCAAAAAGATGTAAGAGCTAAAATTCTGGATAGAAGGCTAAATCCGACCCCCGTTATTGACAGGCAATATTTTGAATCAGTTTATTTTAGAGAACCAGGTGGAGTTCTCTTTGAAATTGCAACTGCTATTCCTGGATTTATGGTCGATGAAAAAAAAGATCACTTGGGAGAAAATCTTAAGCTTCCTCCACAGTATGAAACTCATAGAAAAGAAATTGAAAAGATATTAGTGCCGGTCAGACTTAATGTAGCCTAAAAATATTCATGCATAATATCGAAAAGAAAATGTGATATGCACAAAAAAAATCTCATCATGGCTGGTAGCCCCTTAGAAGATGCTGAAAGAGTTCTGATCATGATACATGGGCGTGGTGCAGCTGCAAACGATATTATTTCGTTGGCCGATTACCTGAAAGTTGACCGCTATGCGCTCATTGCTCCGCAAGCTACTAATAACAGCTGGTATCCTAATTCTTTCCTTATGCCTTCTGAAAATAATGAACCATGGCTCTCCTCAGCAATTGAACTGCTTGGTGATATTTTACGAGACTTAAATAGCAAATCCATTAGTTCTGAAAAAATTTATATATTGGGATTTTCTCAGGGCGCTTGTCTTGCTCTAGAGTTCTCTGCACGAAATGCAACTAGGTACGGCGGAATAATTGCATTTACAGGTGGTCTGATTGGTGAGAAAATTAACTATGAATACTATAATGGAGATTTCAACTATACTCCCATCTTCATCGGCACAAGTGACCCTGATATGCACGTGCCAATTGATAGGGTAAATATGACCTCAAAAATTTTGCAGAAGATGAACGCTAACGTAATTCTTAAAGTCTACAAAAATATGGGACACACAATAAACTTGGATGAACTGAATACTGTAAATGAACTTATTTTATCAAAATAGATTATAGCTTTTTTTTACTCTGCATTAGTTATTCAACTTTGGAAAAGTGACCTTAAATTCTGTACCTTTCATTTCTTGGCTTGTGCAGCTTATCGTCCCATTGTTTCTTTCAACTAACTCCTTAATGATTATTAATCCTAATCCACTGCCCTGCTCGCCCGAAGTTCCTTCTCTCTGGTATTTGGAACCTATCATAAATAATTTTTCCCTTATCTCCTCTGGCATTCCTACTCCGAAATCCCTTATGCTTATCTGAATATCTTTTTGGTTTTCAAAAGCTGAGACAATTATGTTTTTGCCTGGTACACTGAACTTAATAGCATTTGTTATTAGGTTTCTTAAAATTGTCTGTAGTGAATGCTCATCACAGTCTATGTAGTATGTTTTATCGAGCGAAGAGACTATTTTTACTTTTTTCTCATCTAACCTGTCTTTCAAAAAGTTACTAACTATCTCAAATGATTCATTTAGGTTTACTTTCGTACTCGTGAATCTATAGTCGAAAAACTGTATTTTTGACCATTGAAGAAGATTTTCTAAAAGTTTATATCCCTTTTCAGCAGCACAGTATAAAGAGTCATGCATGGATTTTAACTCTTCCTTGTCTTCAAGATCAGTACTCTGAAGAAATTGCGTCATTCCAAGAAGTGTGTTAAATGGATTAACAAGATCATGCGAAACAATAGAGAGAAAACGGTCCTTCTGCTTGTTTAATGTGATTAACTCGGAGTTAGCTTTACTTAAGTCTGTTGTCCGTTCTTCAACCATTTTTTCAAGGTTCTCATTTGTCTCATAAAGCTTACTGGAAAGTTCTAGAACACTTTCATATGAGCGTGCAAAACGAAGGGATATTATTAAAGACTGCGAGGCAGCAAATACTGCAATTCCTATAGAACTATAGTGGCCTGTGAAAATACATCCTAATGAATATGCCAGGTCATTTATGCCAAGAAGAATTGGAATTGAAAAACTTATAAGATAAAATATTCCATATCTTCTTTTTCTCTTTACAACTAAATAAATTATATAAAACAGATATAGTAAACATAAAATAGAAATGTATAACATGTATTCAGTTATAGCTGATAAGACGGTAAATGGAAATATAATGTCAATAAGTGAATACACTGCATATAGAACGAAAATTGGTTTTACTACTTTTTCACTTAACTCATTTGGGAAAACATTCTTTAGAAGTCCAAAAAACAGTGGAATTACATTCAACGCGAAAAACCAGATCCTATAGCTCCATTCTGTGGAAAGAAATGGCATAAAGTAGAAGATTACTGAAGCACCGCCAGAAATTATCTCTATAGAAAATAATAAAGAAATTAGTGATAGATATAAATTTATCTTCTCTTCTTTCCTTATAAAGTAAAGTATAAGATGATAGAAGAATATCATGCACAAAAAGCCTGCAATAAATATAGTAAAGCTGTCACTAAGCATATTTGTAGATTCAATCTGCCTGGCAGAACTGATCTTTATCTCTTTGGCTAGCCCGGCTAATTTAGGACTTAAGAAATTACTAACATTTATAATTATTTGTACTGTGTCGCTTTCAGGTGCAATATAATGAGTGAATCTTTTGATGGAAGGATAGTAGTCAGTGCTGCTTTTGCCGGCTTTGCCCATTTCAACTATTAGCCGGTCATCGACCCATAATTTGTAAGCTGTATATACGGCATCGAGTCTTATACCTATCAGCTCATTTATTTCATCTTTACTCTTTAAATTCTTTGGAAGGATTATCCTTAATCTATATGTCGCAATTCCAAGTCCTGGGAATTGCTTGCCGTTTATTTCCTCTCTGCTCCAATTAGAAGGCACTTCTATGTAATTTGCTTTAAGTGAATCCTGACACTTAAAGTCCTTTGGCGAAAAATGCCTTCCGTAATAGAATTCCCATTGTCCGTTAAGTTTAATGAGCCTCCCGTCTCTGAAGTCAAAACTGCTTAGATCCAATATCCCTTTTTTTGCCTTAAAGGAACTTTCCTCATAGGAGAAAATAACTGATGTGAAAACAATCTGACAGCAGAAGAGAAACAGTAGAAAATATTTTCTCATTGCATTCGTTTATTTTTTTTGCTTATCTGCTCTTCTAAAGTGAAACCGGAACACTTCTTTTGTATAGTTAAATGATTTAACCATCTTCTTTAGATTAATAATAAAAATGGCTCTTTTTAGTAGAGAATTATAGGGACTGGTTTTGTATTTTTCAGCTAAATACTTTGAAGCAAAGTATACCTTTTCCCTTGTAAATGAAACGTGTTCAACACTCTTTTCAAGATAGTAACGCACTAAAGGCTCATTTATACCATAAGCTTTCCACCTGTGTAGAATTCTTATGAATAATTCATAATCCTGGAAACAGGGAAGTTTTTCATCAAAACCCTTTACCTCCAAAAGTATTGAACGGGGTATAATAACCGAAGAGGTGATTCCGACAAAATTATCTGACATGATATCACGGAAATGATTTTTACTTGGTGGATACCTGAAGGAGTAACTCTTTCCGAATCCTGCTATTTTGTTTCCCGTCTTTACAATCTCTTTCCCTGTATAACAGATCCCAATCTGATTGTTTTTTTGAAGGCAGGCTACCTGTTTGCTTAACTTTTCCGGCAACCACTCATCGTCATCATCCAGAAATGCAATATATTCCCCCCGGGCACTATTTATGCCCGCATTCCTTGCAACTGCTCCGCCGCTCCTTTTATCCAGACGAATATTCTGCAGACGGCCGGCAAGTTTATACCTGCTCTTTAGCTGCTCAATCAGTTGCTGTGTGTTATCTGTTGAGGCATCATCAACAAGTACAATCTCCCAGTCTTCATATGTCTGGTTTACAATACTCTCAATTGCCCGTTGCAGTAATGCCGGACGGTTCCTTGTAGGTATTATAATACTTACCGTATTTAGCTTTTCCTTTCTTAACTTATAAATTTGAAAAACAAATTTAATAAATTAAAGACTGAGTTGTCTGCTATTTTAGCGGTATTATGACCAAATATCAATAAATTGTCTCTAAAAGATAACTATCTTTCCATTTCTAATCCCTTTTTATTGATACTTTTTTGCTTATTGATAAGACAAAAAGTAGTTTTGTAGTTTAATTATGTAAATATTTATTTGCGGAAATTCTTATTCCTCAAAATATTCGTTATTATATCAAAAATTGCCCGTTATGAAGAAGATCTTACATATAGCTCCTATGAATTATGCAGGAGTCCCTTATAGCTTTTATGATATGCATAATAAGTGCGGGGATTATTCCAGACTGATCACCCTACATAAGAATCAGCGCACTTTCCCGGAAGATATATGCCTGAACCTTCCTCTTCCTGACTTTTCTCTTGCAAAAATATGGAGAAGAAAAAAAGTAAGACTTAATACTTCTTCTACAGTCGATTCTGCACCTGTCTTTAAACCAAAAAATTTCCTGGAAAAAGCATACTTCGCCTTGTATGACTTTGCAAGAAAAAAAACTGTTATGGAAACAATAGATAAATACCAACTCGATCAGTATGATATTATTCATTATGATGCAGGACTTGATTTCTTTAGGGATTCTTCTCAGGCAAAAAAATGGAAAAGTGAAGGAAAGAAAATAGTCTGCTGCTATTATGGAAGTGACCTTAGAGCCCGTGGCATTATTAGTGAACTTGATAGAATTTCTGATCTTAATATTACTTCGGAATTTGACCAC
>JAUZPB010000125.1 GCA_030706145.1 Bacteroidota bacterium | reverse complement strand
TTGTATTTATTTGAGACACCAAAATTACATTTGTTTTAAAGAGGGACATTTTCAAAAGGGAAACGGGATTTTCACTGTGATTTATCGATATTTCAGTGGCATTAAAATTGTAAATGTAAGTTAGGTGATTCCATTTAATTAAGAATGATTTGTATAAGAATTATTTGAATAGTCTGAAGAACAACCATGCAGAATAACAGTGAAATATTAAAGGGGAAGATCCTCCTTGATAACTTTCAAAAAAGTACAATAGGGGAAGATAAAGGGCCGAAATTGCTTAGGACAATCATGTTAGCCGGCTTTGCTTCACTTTTTCTCCTTATTGCAATTATTGTTACAATGCCTTTGACAGGTTTATCTTCTAATAGCCTTTTTGTTTTTTCATCCATAGTGGCTTTAGTGATTTTCCTGTTTGTTCTTTTGTTTAGGTATTTTTCTATACTTCTGATGGCTTACCTAAACGTTACAAAGTATACAGTTGCTGAGAAAAGTGACTATTATCCATTTGTTTCCATTATTGTTCCGGTATATAATGAGGGTAAGGTCTTAAGGGGCTCAATTAAATCTCTTCTGGAACTTAACTATCCTAATTATGAGATAATTATTGTAAATGACGGTTCGACTGATGATACAAAAGAAGTCGGCCAGTCTCTTGTTGGTTTTCATCAGGGAAAACTTTCTTCTGTAAGAGTTTCACTTATTAACAAGCCAAATGGCGGTAAGTCTCGTGCACTTAATGCAGGTATTCAGTTTTCAAAGGCTGACTTTGTCTTGTGTATGGATGGTGATTCACAGCTTTCGGTAAATTCTCTTAGAGATGGAATTAAGCATTTTGCCGATCCTGAAATTGGGGCTGTAGCTGGTAATGTGAAAGTGATGAACAGAAAGAAAATGATTACTGATTTGCAGGCTTTGGAATATGTTGAAGGCCTCAATATGGCAAGGAGTGCCCAGAGTTTTATTAAACTTGTAAACATTATTCCAGGTCCACTTGGCATTTTCAGGAAAAAAGCAATAATTGATGCGGGCTGGTATTCCAGTGATACATTTGCAGAGGATGCTGATCTGACACTTAATATAATGGCTGCTGGCTGGAAGATCTATTATGAACAGAATGCAATCTCTTATACAGAAGCTCCGGAGTCGCTTAATCAGCTTCTAAAACAAAGGTACAGATGGACAAGAGGCATATTGCAATCAATCTTAAAACATAAGAAACATCTGATAAATCCGACTATAAATTTTAGCAATTCAATAGTTCTATGGTCTATGTTTTATGAAGCATTGATCTGGCCGATAATGAATATTTTTGCCAATTTGTTCTTTATTGTAATTGCTTTGCTCTATGGTATGTCTAACCTGTTAGCATTCTGGTGGGCTGCAATTGCACTTTTGGACTTAATGACAGCACTGTACTGTGTAGCTGTAGAAAAAGAAGATATCCGTCTTGTTCCTTATGCTTTGATCTACCGCCTTGTTTTTATTCTTATGATTGATATTACAAAAGCAATGGCGACTGTCGAGGAATTCCTGGGCATCGAGATGAACTGGGGAAAACTTGAACGGGTTGGAAATAGTTGATAATAATGTAAAATATAGAGGTATATAATGGAATTAATTCCAATTCTATCTTTAATCGTTCTGGTAGCAACAATAAGCACTTTTATTCTTGCTATAGGTGCCTATGTATTGTATAAGATAAGGGAAAGTAAGGGCAGAAAAACTGCAGCTCCTGCACCTAGAACTATTGAAGCTGAGTTGTATACTCCGCAAGCCAGAGGAGTTCAGTATGATATGCCTGTTCAGCAGCAGCGACCAGTTGCCTATCAGGAACCTGTTTATCAGGAACCAGTTGCACAACAACAGGGTAGACCTGCAGCATATCAGCAGGCTCAGACCGAACGGGCTTATAGTCAAATGCCTCCTGTTACAGCTCCTTCTCAGGAGTATAGAAATAACGGCAATGGAAATACTTATGCTGAAACGGCAGAAGAGCAGGAAAGAAATAAAAAGTTTATGAAATATACTTCCGAAGGATATGTTCCTGTTAACAAATCCACTAAAACCGGGGAAAACTTAAAGTGGCGATAAGCAGACTAAATAGAGTTAAAGTTAACCAGTTTACCATAATCCTTAGCGGCCTGGTTTTACTGACAGCTTCCTGTCTGGTCTTTTTATTTATTATAAAGAATGTCTACGGGAATTTTAATATTTCAGAGATTTTGCCTACTTCAGAAAATCTGAACCATAGCTTATCTGGGAAAAACTATACCGTAGCTATACTTTATTCAAAGTATACAGAAAATCTTTTGCCGCAGGGAAACACCTGGTTAAATGACAATATTAACACTTGGAAAACATTCCTCCGCTCTTCCAAAGTTAATTATGAGGTCATTAACGATCAGGCAATTGAAACTGGTAAACATTATAAGTATAAAATGCTGATCCTCCCAGGCTCCAAATCCCTTAGCGATAAGGAGGTCTCTCAGATAAAAAAATACATAGAAAAAGGGGGAAGTGTTTTTGCTACTAGCGGCACCTGCTCATATTCTGATAATGGAAAATGGCGCGGCTGGGACTTCTTTTCAGAGGTCTTTGGTCTAAAATTTACTAAAGAGATTTCTCCCGAGGAATTTGCGAAGGTTCATACACTTCGCGGCGGCTTACCCTTAACAGCAGGAATTCCTGCAGGTTACCAGCTGAAGATTGCTACCTGGGATAGACCTATGTCTTGTGAGGTACTTGAACCTAGAACTACACAGGTTAGCTTCTGGTATAATTTCAAGAATGAGGGGGGACTTGTTCGTGAGGAAATAAAGAAGACCGCAGGAATTGCTTATGGTAAATATGGCAATGGAAGATTTGTATGGATGGGCTTTGAACTGAATTCCGTCATTGGTCAGCAGGAAGACTATATTTACTTTGATAGACTTTTCCAGAATTCTTTAAGCTGGCTTACTTATTCTCCAACAGCCATAATTCATGACTGGCCAGGAACTTATGAAGCTGCTGCTGTAATTGCTCCGGCTCTTACTAATAATGTTAATAATATTTATAACCTTCTTCCTATACTTAAATCGGAAGGTGTGCCTGCTACTTTCTTTGTAGATCCTTCCTTATCTGAAGAATACCGTTCGGTTTTAGATAACCTTAAATATTACGGGGAGGTTGGAGGCATTGTTGATCTTGGCTATATGGCTTCGGTAAATGATACAATCAACAAACTTTTAGACTATAATACACAGTTTATTCATGTAAAACAGGCAAAGTATAATTTCTCAAAGGTTTCCAGACTCGCAAATAACGGTATTATTCCGCTTTATGGCCTTTATAATGAAAACAGCCTGCGCGCAGTAATTAACTCGGGTTATGACTATATTTTTACAGATTCACTTACCGATAGGTCAGTGCCTAAGACTGTAATTCGCGGTGAAAACAAAATTGTTTCATTTACAAAAACAGCACGTGATGATTATGAGATCATTAGAAATTATGGACTTACTAATAATGATTTCCAGCTCTATACATATGAAGAGGATGTCGACCGCTTACTCTTTGAACGCGGTTTATATATTTTGAAATTGCATACTGACTATCAGTGTCAGCAACAATATGTAGATGTCGTAAGAAACTTGATCCAATACCTGAAAAGTAAAAAGATATGGATCACTTCGGCTTCTACAATAAAGAATTGGTGGCTCTCAAAATCTCACCTTGAGATTAGCACTGAAGCTCACGGTACAAGAAGAATAGCAGTCGAGATCTCAAATCCCGGAAATGAATATGTTCATGATATCATAATTCAGATCAACCTTAACAAAGATGTTAAAAATCTTCAGATCTCATCTGATATTTTTGGAACTAAAATTCCTTCTTATTCTTTTGACAGGAAAAACCAGATCCTGACTTTTACACTTAAGAGAGTGGCTCCTGGAGATTCTTACTCTTACTTTATAGACTTTGATAACATTAGTATTTTATAAATGTGTTTACACTTATCCTAAAATGGAAAAAATAATAAAAAATATCATTCTGCTTTTTTTACCAGCAATTTTGCTTTTTGCATCCGGGTGCGCCGATTCAATGAACGCTCCTGATAAGCTTCCGCCACTTGTCGAACTCTATAAGCCGGCAAAAGGGGATTCAGTTGTATGGGGTAAAAAACTGATATCCTATTATGCAAGCGACGACCAGAAACTTGCAACTGTTGAACTTTACGTAAATGGCATTTCAGTTTCGACCTATACTCCATCTTCTGATGGTAATATTCCAGAGATCTATTGGCAAATAGATTCAAGCCTTGTTGGTAAGACAGTAAGCATAAAACTAAGAGCAACTGATAATGCAGGCCATGAAGCATATAGTAATGAAAATACGGGTATAATTATTTCTGAAAATACTTTGCCTCCGGCTGCTCCTAAAAACCTTGTTATTAATAAACTTTCTGAAACGGCCGTTAATCTGTCCTGGGAGGATAGTTCAAGTAATGAATCTGAATTTCAGGTTTGGAGAAAGGAAGATAATGGAACTTATGCACTTATACAGACACTGCCGAAAAACTCAGTAACCACAAATGATTATAATCTAAAGGCGTCATCTGTATATACCTACAAGGTCGTTGCAAAGAATAAATATGGCTCTGCTTCTTCAAACGAAGCTAGCACATCAGAAGTTAAAAATCTTCCGGCTTATATTACTAATATTGTTGCAAAAGGAACTACTCGTGTACAGATCTATTGGTTAGATAATGCTACTAATGACCTGGGCTTTGTTATTCAAAGAAAACAATACGGCTCTTATAGTGAAGTTGCAAGAACACTGCCCAATGCAACATATTTTGAGGATTCATCGCTTTCGGCTAATTCCACCTATACTTATAGAATAGCTGCTATTTATCAGACTGGATTTTCGGAATGGTCAAATGAAAAGACTGTTACTACTCTTTCTCAAAATACACTGCCTCCTTCGGGACTTACATCTATATTCGATTCAAATAACAGAGTAGTATATCTGACGTGGAATAATGGTACTACTTATAATGGGACAAAGGTCGAAAGAAAAACTGGTGCAAGCGGAAGCTGGGCCGAAATAGGAACAACCCAGTATAATAACAGTACTTACTCAGATTACTCAATTGTTTCGGGTAATACTTATTACTATAGAGTAAAGGGACTGCTTTATAGCGGGGAATATACATCATATTCAAATGAGTCATCGGTTAATATTCCGGTTCTTCCTCCAAAGGCTCCGGCTAATCTGACATTAACACGAATCACTAATACTATATTTAACCTGAAATGGGAAGATATGTCAGATGATGAGGATGGATTTGAGATATGGAGAAAAGATGGTGATGATGCATCGGCAGATTACAAATTTGTATATTCCGTTGGAAAGAATAGCATTTCGGCTAATGACCAGGTGACTTCAGAGAGCATTACATATTATTATAAAATAAGAGCTTACAGGGGCTCAGATAAATCGGCCTTTAGCAATGTAATTAATTCGACAGGCGGCACAGGAAACTTGCCTCGTCCGACCAATGTAAGTGCTAGTGCTTCCAAGAATAGTGTAGTCCTAAACTGGACATATCCTTCTTCTCCAAGCAATATACTTGGCTTTGAGATAGAAAGAAAACTGAACTGGGAAACTAATTTTACAAAAATTAAAACCGTACTTCCTTCTGTAAGACAGTATACTGATGCAGATAATATTACTACGAGTTTAATTTATATTTACCGGATAAGAGCAATAACTAATTCTGAAACATCGGATTATTCGGACAATGTTGCTGTTACAATCCCGCAAACAAAGGTTGTAAGAAAAAGATAAGTGCCTTGTTATTTTGCGGGCCGGCTATAGGAATTATTATTAATGAGCTTTAGAGAAGATATACTCAGAATTACCACAAACAATATTAAAAGTCCTGCTTTTATTATTGATCAGAATGGTATGCTGGTTAGCTCAAATAGCTCAGCTGCTGAACTTATTCCAACTGAGAATTTTAATGGGGAGTTTTCTTCCTTGTTCAGGAATGGAACATCTAAGGCTATTCAGCAGATGCTCTCTGAGTCCTTACAGTCGAATAGATCTATTAAGAATGAGTTTGATATCGAGTTCTTTTCAAAGCCGGCTGCAAGATATAACTTAGTCTTTACGCCTGCAGTTATCGATCAGAATCATTCGGTTGCTATCTGCACAATCGACCCTGCTGAAAAAGAGCAGAATGGACCAGGACAATATAAGCTTTCTGTTTCTAACAAAGAATTTGCGGAAGTGATACAGGATGAGGAGATCCTACGCATTATCGATGAGGTAAGGTCTTCTTTCCCATTTACATTCCTAGGTAAAAACAAGATCCAAAATCAGATAAACCGCTTAAAGGAAGCATTCTGGATAAAGGATAAGGAAAATAAGTATATACTTGTAAACCAGAAATTTGCCGATCTGCTTGGATTAAAACCTTTGCAGATAACTGGCAAACCGGAAACAGACTTTATACCAGGACATCTTTTTGAATTCTATAGATCTATCTCGGAATTTATTGGAAAGACTTCGAATATTGTTATAAGAGAAGGCTTGCCGTTTCCTCAGTATCTTACAAATGAAACTTATCAGTCCATTGAAATTCCACTATGCGATCTTGACAATAATGTTATTGCTATTGTCGGAATAATACAACCAGTAACAAAAGAAAATCTCTCTGGTAAAAGTGCTTCCTCATTGGCATCGGCTGCTTTTTCTAATTTGGATTTACCTGTTTTGGTCATCGATAATAGTGGTATTGTTAAATATAAAAGTAATAGTTTCTCGGGGATTTTTGGACTAAATGAAATCCAGGCTGGTTATGACTATAAAAGATATCTTCCTGAGGAGATCTATAAAGAGGTAACTGTTTTTATTCAGGATGAACTTCAAAAAGAAAAAAAGGTAAGCAGCAAAGATATTTTTGGAAAAGATATTATTTTTGAAGTTAGTCTTAGAAAAATTTATAATTCTTCTGATCAACCCGAAGGTTATCTGGTTATAGTAGAGGAAAACTTAAACAAAAGTATAAATAACAACTTAACTATCGACAGGGGAAAAATGTACGAGATATTACTGCAGACAAGCCCGGAACCTATGTTTATTTATGACGTTGAGAACCTGAGATTCATGGAAGTAAATCCTGCAGCATTGGAGATTTACGGATATTCAAGAAATGAATTCCTTCAGATGGATCTCACCGATCTATATGCCCCCGAAGATATTCAAACTTTGTTGAACGATAATAATTCGAATAACAAAGAGGGTGTATTTACAGGTCCATGGCGTCATAGAAAAAAAGACGGTAAGTCGCTCCTTGTAGAGATAAGCAAATCCTCATTCGAATTTAAAAATAAAAGAGCTCATTTTAACATAATTCGTGATGTCTCTGAGAAAAATGAGATGATGAAGCAGCTTCAGCTCTTTAAATCTGCTTTTCAGAATACTAGCGATCTTCTTTTTATTACCGACTCTGATGGATTTATTACTCAGGTAAATGAAGCAGTTACAGAATTTCTGAATATATCTTCATCGGACCTTAATGACCGCCCATTTATTGCTTTACTTTCTGATGAAAGCAGGGCAGAGGTAAGTAATAAGATATTCCATTTGGGAATTGATGATGCTGTTGGCCTTAATATTTTCCTGAAGAGATCTGAAGGCAAGACTGTTAAGTCAGAGATGATTGCAACTGCAATAAAGGATTTTAGTCAGAAAGTAATATCATATAGTATTATTGTTAAACCACTTGCAGGCAAAAAAGAAGAGGAGGCTCATGTTGAGTTGCCAGCACAAAGGCTGCAAACTGCATCTCCTTCAAACGGAGCTTTAGATCCTCAGTTCCTATCAAGCGTATTTCATGAGATACTTACTCCAATGAATGTGATACTTGGTTTTATTCAGGAACTTGCTGAGTCAATTGAATCACCAACAGAAGAGCAAAAAGAAGCTGAGGATATAATTGATCAAAATAGAATTCTTCTGCTTCAAACAATGGAATCTGTGCTCGAATATTCTCATATTGAGCAAAACAGGGTTGTCATTAAACCTGAAAGGGTCATATTTACTGAAATGCTTGATGTACTTCAGAAGAATACGAAAAAACTTGCTGACCTAAATAAGATAGAATTCAGTTACGGTAAGATCTCTTCTTCTTTGAGCTTTGAAACTGACAGGAATAGACTGGAATCACTAATTTCAATGCTCATCTCAATTTCAATGAGGATCACAAAGGAAAAAAATGTATTCTTATCGGCTTATCAGTATGACGATAAAAACTGCATAATAAGCATAAAAGATAGCAGAAATTCGATTTCCGAATATTTACTTAAGAATTTAGAGGAATTGTTTACTAAAAATGAAGCAGATATTCAAAGAGATTTTGGCGCTTCAAAACTTACAATTCGTCTTGCTCGAAGACTGCTTAAACTGCTTAGTGGTAAAATAGAAATTGTTAAAAGGGGAGGAGAAGCAACTGAATTTGGCTTTGTTTTCCCAATACTCTTCAGTAAGCCTGAAGAACCAAGGCCTGAGAATCTGATATTTAAACAAATGATCGAGCAAAAAGATAAAAATGCTATTGAACCTTATGTTGAGACTGCAAAAGCTTTGAGTAGATCATCTGATAGGGAGCAGGAAGATATAACAATTTCAGAGAGATTTGAACCAGCTCGAAAAACTGATGAACCGCATAAATATTATGACGAGGAAAGGCAGCAGCCTGAAGAAGAGACTTCACAGACCATGACAGAGCCTGAACCAATTGTTCAAATGCCACCTTCTGTTTCGAAGACGCCTGCTGCATCAGCTAAAATGAGTCCTTCTCGCATTGATCTTTCACAATTAAAATGTCTGTATGTAGAAGACCAGGTGGATTCTCAGATCCTATTTAGGGTCCAGATGAAAGAGATGCAAAAGATCGATTTTGCCGTAAGCTTAGAATCTGCTCTTCCTTTACTTCAGCAGAATTCATATAACTTTATAGTTATTGATATTAATCTGCAGGGTGAATATAACGGACTTGATGCCCTGAAGATAATAAGAAGACTCCCAGGCTATGAAAAGACTAATATTATCGCTGCTACTGCCTATGTGCTTGCTGGTGATAAAGAAAAGTTCATTGCAACAGGATTTGATGGATTTATCTCAAAACCAATTATGCGCGAAAAGCTAATGGAAGTTATTGAAAAGCTTTTATAATATAAGTCTATAAAAGAAAGTAAAAGGGGCAGAGGAAAAATCTTTTTTCACTGCCCCTTTTTTTGTTAAAGTCGCATGGGCCTTTAGTGAGGAGTTATTTCAGCAATAGCAGCTTCTTAGTTGCTACGTAACTTCCAGCCTGGATCTTGTATAGATAAATTCCATTTGCAAGTGATGAAGCGTTAAAGTTAACATCATATGTTCCGGCTGACTTTTCCTCGTTAACAAGCGTGCAGACTTCTTTTCCCATAAGGTCATAGACCTTTAGCACAACAAATGCGCTGACCGGTATACGGAACCTGATCATCGTTGTCGGGTTAAATGGGTTTGGATGATTCTGCAAAAGGGCATAGTCCGTTGGAACTGAGTTATCAACCCTTTCTACGGCATCAACATTTGTAATTGCAAAGTAACTCTTTGTAATATCAGTATTCTGTGTATTTGAAAGATCAGTTACCCTTACAAGGCAGAACTCTGACGGATTGTTTGGCACCTTCCAATTATAAGCCCCATTCTTTGCCGGAGTGGAACTAACTATTGTTGACCAGGTAATGCCGCCATCTGCCGAATATTCGAGCTTTATGTTTGTAACGTTATAATATTTCCACTGGATTGGCTGAATTGAACCTATTGTAAGTTTTGCTTTTTCAGCAGGAGAGAGAAGTACAAGCGTCTGAACTGAGAAATAATTATCACTTATATCTGAAACAGATGCATTTAAAACATCACTTATTCTTAACATACACTGCTTAATTGCTGTTTGCGGTATATTCCATTGGTATGAACCTGCAAGAGCACTTGTGGATGCTACAATTGAAGTCCAGCTTGTGCCTTTATCTGTTGAATATTCAAGCTTTA
Organism: Bacteroidota bacterium; assembly: GCA_030706145.1. Lineage (GTDB taxonomy): Bacteria > Bacteroidota > Ignavibacteria > Ignavibacteriales > SURF-24 > JAUZPB01. Next base: position 2,879 of record JAUZPB010000125.1, on the reverse strand, counting down.
CATTATTGATGCATTCACTTGCCCAGCTTATCTGATACTGCGTTCCTGCAAGAAGCGATTCTCCAGAAGAAGGTGTCAGAATTGCGATCTTTGAGATCGTGAAAACATTATCACTTAAATCAACAACATTAGAGTTTGATGCATCGCTTATCTTAAGTCTGCATTGAAGCGAAGATGTGTCAGGTACTGTCCACTTGTAAAGGCCCGTACTAGGTACACTTTCAGCTATAGTGGACCAGCCGACCCCATTATTTACACTATATTCTATCTTAACATTGGCAACATTATTACTTGTCCATGTAATATTCTTAAGTGAACCAGCTTTTATACTTTCACCGCCATTAGGAGAAGTAACTACTATCTTTGGTGAAGCTGCAATAGTAAAAATAGAATCACTTATATCATAAGTAGCTGGGTTTGCTGCATCAGATATCTTAACGCGGCACTGGTATGATGGAGTATTTGGAACAATCCATGAATAACTGCCCGTGCTTTTCGTAGATGCGGTAATGACCGTCCAGTCGCTGCCATTATTAATACTGTATTCAATCTTAGCATTAACAATATTTACACTGTTCCAGGTTATATACTGCGTTTTCCCAATCTCCCAGGTTTCATTACCATTTGGCGCTGTAACCTGCAAAACAGGGGAGGCTGCAATTGTAAAAACCTTATCGCTAATGTCATAGTTCAAAGGATTCGTTATATCTGTAACCTTTATAAGGCACTGCGTAGATGGTGTATTTGGAACAGCCCACGAGTAAATTCCGGCACTTGGATAAGAGGCTTCAATAAGATACCAGTCGATACCGTTATTGATGCTATATTCGATCTTTACGTTACTTATTCCTGAACTTGTCCACTTAAGTGTCTGAGTGGATCCAACCTGATAGCTTTCATCACCATTAGGTGCCGTTATCGTTATCTTAGGCGTATTTGCAATTGAGAATAAAGAATCCGAGGCATCAAAAACATCTGCCTTTGTTACATCACTTATCCTTACTTTGCATAGATTTGAACTGACATTAGGTACTAGCCATGTATAAGTGCCTGTGCTTGCAATTGAAGAAACTATAAGGTTCCAGTCACTGCCGTTATTTATACTGTATTCAATCTTAACATTGTTTACATTGTTGCTCTTCCATTTAATTGTTTCCTTTGTCCCGGTTGCAAATTTTTCTTTGCCGTTTGGATAAAGAATTGTAATTGAAGGAGCTTCACTTATCTGGAAATTATTATCACTAATATCATATGTGCCAACATTACTTGTATCGCTTATTCTTATCTTGCACTGCGTAGATGGCGTGCTAGGCACTGTCCATGAGTAAACTCCGGAGCTTGGATATGAAGCTGTAACTGTCGACCAGTCGATACCATTATTTATACTATATTCAATTTTTACTTTGCTTACATTACTGCTGCTCCAGCTTATTGACTGAATAGATCCGGTAGGATAATTTTCTGATCCGTTGGGCGCTATTACAGTAATTTTAGGAGAATTTGTTATCGTAAAAGGCAAAGCTGACATATCATAGATTGCAGGGCGCGAAGCATCACTTACTCTAATCTTGCATAAATTAGAATTCTCTTGTGGAACAACCCAGGAGTAAGTACCTGTACTTGGTGTAGAAAGTGCTATTGTCTTCCAGTCACTTCCGTTGTTGACACTATATTCTATTTTTACATTTGTGACATTATTGCTCTTCCATTTAAGTGTCTCTGTCGATCCAATCCTGAATATTTCATTTCCAACCGGATAAAGCATCGTTATGGTTGGTGATTCTGTAATTGCAAAGATATTATCACTTAGATCATACGTCCCGGGATTATTTGCATCGCTTATTCTGAATAAACACTGGGCAGATGGAGTATTGGGTATCTCCCAATAATAAATGCCGCTGCTAGGAAGGGAAGTAGCAACTGTCGACCAGTCAATCCCATTATTGATACTGTATTCCAGTTTAACATAACTTATGTTGCTGCTTGTCCATGTTACGGTCTGCATTGAACTAATAGCATAATTTTCTGCTCCGTTCGGTGTCTTTAGAAGTAAGCTGCTAATAGTAAAGACATTATCGCTTATGTCAAAAACATTTAGATTTGAAGCATCACTTACCTTTACCTTACATTGTGTTGTCTGAACATTAGAAGGAATGCTCCATCTGTAAGATCCGCTTGCAGCCGGAGTAGAAGCCGTTATCTGTGTCCATGTAACACCATTATTTGCCGAATAGGAAAGTGCAACATTTGCAACATTATTGCAGCTCCATGTTATATCGTGCTGAGATCCGGATTGCCAGCTCTCTGCACCATTTGGACTTGTAAGAAAGATCTTTGAAGTGATTGAAAATAAATTGTCACTCTGATCAAATATCTCAGTCTTTACAGCGTCACTTATGCGGACAAGACAGTTTGATGATGGTGTATTTGGAACTACCCAGCTGTATGTTCCCGCTGCAGCCGGAGTAGAAGTCGTTACATTAGACCAGCTGCTGCCATTGTCAGTCGAATAATCTATCTTGACATTCGCTACGTTTGTGCTTGTCCATGCTATTGTGTAGCTCGATGCAACCGGAATGATCTCTCCTCCATTAGGAGCAGTAACAATGATCCTTGGGTTTATCGTAAACTTGTCATCGCTTATATCAGTGTTTAATGAATTGTTTTCATCTGTTATCCTGATTCTGCACTGACTTGATTTTACGTTTGGTACACTCCAGGTATATGATCCTGTACTTGCAACTGCCGACTGAATAAGGTTCCAGGTAGCACCATTATTAAGACTATATTCAATCCTTACAAAGTTAACAAGGTTGCTTGTCCAATTGATTACTTCCTGCGCGCCTGTCTCGAATATCTCGCCTCCATTAGGACGAGTA
>JAUZPB010000124.1 GCA_030706145.1 Bacteroidota bacterium | reverse complement strand
TCATCCAACTCTTACTCCAATGATTATTTCAAGGCTTAACAATAAGTTAATGGATGCCTTCAAATACGTGGCACCTGGGGCTATGCCTGTCTTATCGCCAGATACAGGATATGCTACTCAAACGAGAATAAATAAAATGAAGGGGGATATTCTATGGAACGTGCTTGATGAGCCGTTAGGCAGTCCCGTAATAAATGCCGCAATGCCTGCTTCAATCAGTGTTGCGGGGACTAATATCAGGGATGCTGTTAAGATGCTGAGGGATATGAAGATTGAGCAGCAGAAGTATAAAACACAGTTATATGAAGATGAGGAACTGACTGATGAGGATAAAAAGAACCTGAAGGATGAAATTGACGATCTGGATGATCAGCAGAAGTATTTATATCATCAGATGGTCACAGCCTATAATGAATATGTACCAAATCAGGATGACCCAAACCTTAAGCCTATCATAGATACAAAGAATATTTCATTTAAGTATTTCCTGAATGATAACACTCCTATTGTAAGAAAATGGATTGAAGACAAACTCTCACAGAAAATTGACAGGGCTACTGGCAGGCTCAAAGAAGGCTACTGCATGATATCTCAGGATATCGCAAGGATGCATTCCTTAAAGACTGGAGATAAGGTGCTGATGTCAATTACCCCTACAGACTCACTTATGGGCGGTAATGTTTTTGAGGTTGCATCAGTGCTCGGAGAAGATATTTCGGCCTCAAACAAAGTGGTACTGCCAAGTGAATACATTCAGGCAGTTGGAAAAGACTATGATGTGGATGTAGTGAGCCTTTACCCGCATGACAGAAAATTCTATACTGATGAAGAGTGGAAAGCCCTAACTGACAAGAACACTACTGGAAAGATATACCAGGAATATGTGAGTTCAATGTTTGACCTAATGACTGGTGATAAATTCAACCTACAGGTTCCAGAGAGAATAAAACAATTGCCAAACTGGAAAGAAGCTTTTGTGACTGATGAAAAGGTTCACCTCCAATTTATGCAGAAGTATTTAGGAAGCGCCAAGGAAGTCATTGATGGAGAAGAAAGGGAAGTAAGTAAAAGCTCATATGGTCTGGTTGGCAAAGATGCCTTAAAACTTGGAGACTCCTTCAGAAAAGAAGTTGCCCCAATTGTTACTATGAGGACTCTTCATACGCTCCTTACCAAGATCGGACTTACAAGCAAGGTTGCCAGCTATGACATAAATCCAAAACAAAACTGGCTTACTAATCATATTGCACATCTTATTGCTACTAATGACAGAGTTGACTTTCCGAAGCGTACAAATCAGCTTCAGTATGATTCAAATCCTTTGAAATTAGAAGCAAAAATGTACAATTCCCAGCTTTATAAAGATTATGAAACGTCTCTTGCTGTGAGCCTTGCTAATAAATTCATCTTTCAGGAAGTCATCGAGCTTCCAAGAGGAACTGACATAATGTTTGGCGGAGGCCGTGACTTAAACGATACATTGCAGTACATGAAAACAGCTAGTGAGAAGATGGATATGCTGAAAGAAGGAACTGACAGAACATCTTTAATAAAAGGAGCTAAGAAGTTTGCAACAGACTCCCTTTCAGGCAACAAGCAGGTTAATAAGGCTTTGGTCTTAAAACAGGTTGAAGAGTATATAAAGAATATTAAGGTAGAAAACCCTGATGGTTATAGTGGAATCAATATGGCTAGAAATATAGACACTCAATCAGTTGAAAATGCAAGGAAGGGCGTTCAGTATGATACCTACAGAGGAATTGAGGCTAAAGTATTTGACTCAATGCTTACAAAATTCAAGGGGCTACTTAGCAAGTCTGGCGGCTATAATATGTTTGATGATCAGTTAAGAAATCTATCAAAGATAACTGATAAAGATGGCAACCAGATTTACGCTGGTCTTGATGAGGCTGATAAAAGGGTGGTTTCACTTGTGCTTGCCCTAAACTCTCTGGACTACAAAAGAGGGACAACTTATGATAAATCAAACAAGGATAAGTCTTTGTATTTACTCAGGGAAGAGCTTGTGCAAATTGCAAGACCAGTGCAGGAAAAAGCAGGGACAAAGGCAAGCGTAGTTACCGAGGCAAGGTCAAGAGTCTTTCCTTCACTTATGAAACTGCTATTAAACCAGAAGGCATTTGTATTTGCCAAAGGGACAGAGCGAGGGGATAAGGTCACTCTGAAAAAAGATGGTCTAAGTGTAGAGGTTTACAGGGATCAGTATGACCAGCTTAAAGTGAACTATGAAACAAAAGAAAAAAGGCTTCAGGGCATTGACGCGCAAAACATAAAAAATATTCCTGAGCTTTCTGACTTGTTCTATGGACGTGACAACCTTTTTAATGACAGCAAATATGCCAATGAGAATAAATCTTCTTTTTCCTCTCTGGTACCTGTGTCAAGCGATAACATATCTTCAGAAGACAGGAATACTTTGCTAAAGGACTGGCTTTCTTCCCGCCTAACTGATAGTAAGGGGGAGAGAAACTATAGCGATAGTGACCTTAAAATGATTTTTACATCTCTGCTGGTTCCATATCAGAACAGGACCCTTTTAGGCCGCCTTGATGAAAAACAATCTTACATAAAGGCTTTTACCAACTTTCGGGATAAGCTTATGAGTGAGACTGGGCAGGAACCGACAAAAAGGCAGATCATAAATTACAATCTTGCCATTGATCATTTCAAGAACGATGCTAAGATCAATATGGAATACCTTAAAAAGTTATTTCAGGATGCAAAGATCCCAATGCCTATGCTTGAAATCTCAATGAACAGGAATAACCTTTCGCGTCCTTTCATATCTCAAAAGGGTGGCTATCAGTCTAATGACTTAGTACTTGAACTTAGCTCTCACTTTACACCTGAATTTACGGAGGATTATTGGGAGCAGTTCAGGCAGTATAATACATTAGATACAGTCAAGATGGAAAATGACAAACAGATTGCCCTAAGATCTGATAGTACAGATACTTCGGTGGATTACCTTCCAGACTTTGATAACACTTCAAGGAGCAAATGGTTTGATGATGCAGTTTCGAGAATTGAAGAAAGGGATCAGTCTGTAGACAAACTTTTAAGCAAAAGCAAAATAGCTCAGCTATGGGAATTCAAAAAGATAGTAAAAGACGATCCCAAGAGAGCATTCAAGTACCTTCAGGCAGCAGCAGACAATATAGATATACTAGTGGCTCTATCGGCAACAGATCATGCAGATTTTACATTGAATGATGTGATTAAAGATATTCGCAATGGCAGCTATGAGAAATTTGCAAGAATTTATGATTCTATACCTTCACGCCGTGCAAGTGAAATGTATTCTAAGCTTGATATGAATAACCTTGAAAATTCAGGCAAAAGGATGGCTGGAACACTCTACCAGATGCTGAAAGCTAAAGAGAGTTTTGAGAAAAAAGGTAAAATGTGGTTCAGGGATGTTTCTAATATACACACCTTTGCAATGGACTATGGACAGAAGCCTTTTAACAGAATGTCTGATCTCGATCTCAAGGTCTGCAAACTGAATGTTTCTTCAGACCCTCTTGAAAATATGAAGGTTCAGCCAGTATTAGATCAAGAAAAAGTATTTAATGCTAACACTTTAGGATGGGTGGGTGATGTCCAGGTCTTTGCATACAGGTCAAAATATTGGACTGACCAGGTGAAGGAAACAATGGGGGAGATGAATGCATATCTTACAGCTCACCGAAGCTATAAGAATGATCTGGCAGACCACCTGAAGATTGAAACTCCAGAGGCAAGAGCTAAGATGAACAAAGATGTATGGGATTTTGCTGAACGTGAATTTAATAAAGATCCCAAACTTAATGGTAAAATTGAATTTGTAAATGATCAGGGAGGTGTAAAAGTCAGCTACGATGGAAGTATAATAGATGAGGAAGTCTTAGCTACAAGGCTATTCGGGGATGATCCAGTTAAAAGGTATTCTTTCCTTTCAGCTCTCCAGATGAGAAAGCTCTATGACAGTGACGTTCCAAAAGTTCTTACCAATGCAAAGGTTTACTTTGAGGATGTCTACAGCAAACTAATGAAGATGAATTCTGATGTATCCAGGCAAAATGCAAAGTATATAGCTTCTATAATATATAGATATGATGAAGTCTTAAAGGCAATCCATAATCCATACGACACTGAAACCTCATACATGCCCCATATGATACGAGATGAAGAGCAGTTCAGGACACAGTTCAAGCTTCTGCACTGGGACAGTGCTTTGAAGCAGGCACTTGAGACAAGGGATGTGGAAAGGAAGAAAGTGCAGAAAGGAATTGCTGGTGCTGATGCTATGATTGCTTCAATGACCAATCAGCAGATTGAAGAAAAATTAAAGCAGAAGTTAGATGAACATTTGGATAATATGAAAATCGACAACCCTCTTATTCCAGTAAATGCAAACTGGAAAGAAAGGATCATGTATGAAAATGACCTTTATACTAAAACCGATGACACTCCAAATATCAGTTATATGGACAATCTTCAAAGAACACTTAGCAATGACCTCTTAATAGCTGATTCTTATCTTTATCAGGCAAGGTCTATAGCTTCAAATGAAAACCCTTATGTCATGGAAACAATGAGGCTCTGGTACGGCAATCAGCTTACAAATAAGCTCCTTCATACTAAACCATTAGCAAAATCTAAGCTGCGTCCTGGAATGGAAATTCAGTTCATGAGGCAGGTCCCTATGGTTACAGTATCAAACGGGATAAAGAGTTTTGACTTTGCTGGCAAACTCATTTCTTCAACTAAGAATTCCATAACTGTTGAACTTCCTAATGGCAGTACAAAGACTCACCAGTTTGATGCAGATATTTCTGCTACTGAAGGTTACAGAGAACAGATGCATTGGGGACAGGTCTCAAATGTGACAAAAGATGAGATCAGCTTAAAAAATGGAGAAACAACAACTTCTTATAAAACAAAAGATCTCTATTCAAGGGATGTAGGCTATAGGAAAGATGAATTGAACCTTCAGAGATATATGGTAAGAGGTACAGTTGAAAGGCTAAATGGCCTTATGAGGGAGGAAGGTTATAATGAGGATAAGAAAAAAGATTTCAGATACTACCTAATGAAAGCTCCAGCCACACTGGCAAACTTTCAGGAGAGGTGGACTTCCATGATGATATTAGGCGGTCTTTCATCTGTTCGTTCTGGTCTAAGGAATTTAGTCGGCGGCGTAATGGAACTTATAAGCTATGGGCCATTCAAATATTCCAGATATATAGCAAAAGGTCGGGAAATGTTCAGGAAAGCTGCTACTTATGACCCACTAAGACAAGGCAAGGAAGCCCAGTCTGTAAGACAGATTGCACAGTTTAAGCAGGCTATGGTTCAGGAAGGGCTTTTGCCCTCAATGGTTAGCCTGTCATCTGAATTTGTAAATGCTGTCGCCTTTGGCACTACTGAAACTGAACTCTCTTCAATGGCTAAGGATCTGAACGTTGACCCAAACAGTTTCAAAGACTTCAAGACTTTTGTAAAGATACTCTTAGACAAGACGGATTATACAGAGCATAAAGCTAAAATGGATGCCATTAGAGAAAAGATGATGACATCAGACCCAAAGAAAAGGATGGTGGCTGAGCTTGATCTTAAGAAAGAAGAGGTGTTTTATAAAGCTAAAGTAAATGGCATTGCTCTTCAAACAGACCAGATGTGGACTAATCAGGAAATAGACAGACTGCTTAATACTCTTCCTGAAGCTGAGGACATAGGATCACTTACCAATATAGATAGAAATCTTGCATGGAAGATGATGATGAGTATAATAGACCATAAGCTTTCGGGCCCGTTTATGAAACTATTTACCTTGCCCGAGGCAATGCTTAGAAAAAACTCCTTCTATGTCGGATACTACGAATGGCTTGACACTCATCCTGGAGATACCCACGGAGCTCTTGAAAACGCCCATAAGAGAGTAGCTGTAGCTAATGCGCTGTACACTTCTGCAGAAAAGCAGTTCGGTAATAAGACTGCACTCGGAAAACTGATCTATAAATTTGCTCAGTACTCAATGAACCAGTATCAGGTCTACAGACGTATGATACCAGAGGCTGAGCAGCAGATAATTGAGCATGGCTGGAAATCTCTTAATCCCTTGCAGACTTATGTAAAAGGAGAAGAAGGGGAGAAGGTCAATGTTGGTACAGAAAATAGTCCTGTGTATGTCTTGAACTTAGGGAAAAAGCTCACGAGCACCATCTTATTAAATTCCCTTATGATCGGTTCTGCTTCTAGCGGTCTCTATGGACTAAGCTCTCTTGCAAATCCAGTCCTTTCAATGGTAGTGGCATGGATAAAACTTCTCATTGGTTCAGGTCAGGACAATCCCGATAAGAAAAAAAGGGACCAGGAACTGATGCAGAACCTGTCTGAATCACTTCCATGGATTGGATTTGGACTAAAGAATCCTATTCAGGCTATTGCAACAGGTCAGTACGGGAATATGGACCCGATTACAAGCAATACAAACTATAAAATAGCAAAGTCCATAATGGAGCAGGCCGTACCAGGTGGTGAAGATCCGAATCTTATTTACCAGTTAATAGGGTTCTCAGAAAGTACCCCCAAAAAATCCTCCAAGTAAGTAGGAAGTTTTAAGCAGTGCAGATAATTTTTCAGATATAAAATTAAGGAATTGTTTCAATGAACCTTACTAATGTATTTAGCTCGACAGATGCACTTCTGGCAATGCTGGGTCAGCATAATGGTATTGTAACAATATCTGATAGCACACAAGTAAATGGTAAGTTTTTTTCAATCCAGATAATCACAGATACTGTCTTTGCAATGCTCACAGAGTCCAACCATTCTGGTGGAACAATCACAGGGGTAACTTTGAAGGCAGGAATGATCATATATGGTGAGTTTTTAGCTATCAAACTGACTAGCGGAATTGTAAGAGCTTATAAGGCTTAGAATATTAATAAAAACAGGAGGCAGATAGAATAAAATATGGCGAAAGAAGGGAGAGACATATTCTAAGGGCATTATAATGAATTGATTAAAATAAGTAGGAGTTTTAGGTGGTTAAGAAAAGTAAAGATGATATTGAAAGCGTTGAGGCAAAGGGACTGGAAGAAATTCCAGCCTCTGATGTTGCTCTAAAGGCTTCAATGCAGATAGTTACTACAAATTTGTACGGCATAGATGATTTTAAGGATCTCTGGGTTTTCCTTCTTTCTTTTGGCTCTGCTCTTCAAAGTTCAATGGCTGATGATGGTAAGATCACTATGAAGGATGCAGTAAAGTTCTGGGATCCTGTCAGGAATCTCCCTTCTGTTATTTCTGGTTATCAGAATATCGGAAAGGAGGTAATGGATCTTACAGAAGATGAAATAAATGAACTTGTAGAGATTGCAAGAAAGTACGTTTCAGAAGATGTTCGGGATATGGTTATTGATCTCTCCCAGTTAGCTCTCAACATAGTGAAGTTTTATGGAAAATATTTTCATAAGGCGGCTTAAGTTATGGATAAGAAAAAGGCTCAGGCCATAGTTGAGGCTATAGATGGGTGGAAAACAATCATTGGTGCTGTCGGTACTCCGATTGCATCTCTTATCGTTGCGACTACTCCGCCAAAGACAGTCGCAAATCAGGCCGCACTATATTTTTCAATATTATTCGGTGCTACTGGTGTCATCGGTGTTCTTGATAAGTACAGAAAGGGCGAATTGCCAAGTCAAATATCAGTCCAGGCTCAGAAGGTCTCAAATTCAGTCAATCTACCAGAAGGGCTTAGACATGGAAACTAATATGTATGATGAGTATTTCAAGATATATGGAACTGAACAGGCTATTGACTGGAGGCTCTTAAAGGCTCAGGTCAAAGCTGAATCCAGCTTTAATCCTTTTGCTACTTCAAGAAGTGGGGCCTGCGGACTGGCTCAGTTTCTTCCCTCTACATGGAAGGAATGGGGTCATGGCAGTATTCACGACCCAGAGGAAAGCATAAAAGCTCAGTCCAGATATATGGCTCATCTAATGCCTTTGGTTAACAACAAGATAGAGTTGGCTCTTGCTTCATATAACTGGGGTATTGGGAACATTCAGTATCTGATTAGTGACCTTCACTCTGACGACCTGACAGTTCTCAAAACTGATTCGAGATTTCCCAAAGAGACCAGAATATATATAGATAAAGTATTGGGATATTATGAGGACTATAAAACTCATGGAAAGGGAATAGATGAGTGAGCATTTTTCAGAAGAAGAACTTTCTCATTCGGAATATGCCATCAGGCATGACCTATGGAACAAACCTGATAAAGAAAGCCTTGAAAATCTTGAAAGACTTGCAGAGCAGGTATTGGAACCCATTAGGAAGGAAATAACCCGCCCGATCTACATTACATCAGGTTACAGAACAAAGGAAATAAATTCGTCAGTTGGAGGATCTCCAAATTCACAGCACATGAAAGGGCAGGCAGTTGACACTGTCTGTCCTGGTGTGCCTTTACTTCAATATTATAACAGAATCAAAAGAATGGTCGCCTTAAATGAACTTATAGTTGACCAGGTGATCTTTGAATTTGGTAACTGGGTTCACATCAGTTATATTTCAAGTCATAACAGAAATGAATTTCTTATTGCTACTAAAAGAAGTGGACAGACTGTATACATGTCTGATAGCATCCTACCCGAAAACCCATAAAAATCTGTTTGATTTCCTGCCGATTATAAAAACACAAAAATCTTGAAAAATTGGTGAAAAAATCGTTACTTGGGGTACAAAAAACTGTACAAAAGCTAAATTATAAAGAGGAAAGTTTCGTTTTTAAGTTGAAATTGAAGTTTTAAGGCTTGTTTCTATCAGATCCTAAGTCTAGCGCGTCTACCAAATTCCGCCATTCTCGCATGAGTTGACTAACAAAGTTGAAGAACTAAGATTGTAAATATACGAAATTCATTAAAAGAATTCCATATATTTCGTAAAAAGCCTGAAATTATTGAAAAAGGGATCTAAATATACTATGATTTTTGACGACTGTCAAAGATCATTGTAAAAATATTTTATGTGACTCAATTTTGGGGTGAAACGGGCTTTCTTTTTTTTTGTTCAGATATATTCAAAACAGGCGTACAAAATTAAAAGATGGTATTAAACGTTTAAAACTGTATTCCAATAAATAATGAATGCGAATAATTCCTAAACTTAGATATTTTTTAAGAGCACCGTCATTAGAATTGTCTGTAACAACAGTTCATTCCTAATGACGGAGATGAAAAGAAAGAATAGAAAATGTTATAAACTAAAACTGTAGCTGATGCCAAGTTTAGTTATCCATGTCAGATTTATTTCCTTCCAATAGCCTCTGGTGGTGTGAATGTCAACCATTTCAGTTGCAACAAACTCGTGATCGACTACTTTGTTTAATCCATTTTCAACCATAAATTCAATTGCAAAGTGTCTGCCAGGATGATATCCAACTCCTATTGCTGGCAGAAACAGATCAGTGCTATTTATATCAACTTTACCTTTTTCGTTATGATGATAAATCAGTCCACCTATAGCATAATAATCATTATAGTAATATCTAGAGAACAGTCCCAATTCCAAACCTTTGTAATAATCATTTCCTGTTGACCCTGCCCTTAAATCAATTCCGACCTTATCAGATAGGAAAACAGTACCATTTACCTGAAGAGAAGAGATAACGAAATCGTTCAACTGAGTAGTCTTAGGATTTGTAGAAACGGCAATACTTTCAGTCCTGAGCCCAATCTGGACTTCCTGAGCATTACAAATTGTTAAAGAGATTAAAAGTATCATGGATACACAGAATAACTTCATATATTCCTCAATATGTAAATAAATTGAAAAACTACACTTGTTATATAGTTGGAATTTTAACGATCTCGGAAAAATGATCTAAAAAAAGTGTAAATATCTTCAATTGAACATATTTTATATAATTTATTGCCATTAGAACAAAAGAGTTCTATTTTGTTACTACATCTTCCATGACCTAAATAGTGACGTTCCAAGGTAATGAAAAACAAACCTATAAATATCGTACTTTTCCTTTTTATCCTTTTAGGATATTCAGGATGTGATATCTCTGAAAATCCCATAGATAATAGCAGAATACTGCTTTCATTGGAAGATGTTTCCGTTACGGAAGCTTATCTTCATATTCAGGTCAATTATTTCTATCAAAATGAAAAAATTATTCTTTATCGTGACGGTAAGGAAATAGCAAGTATGGCAAGTGAGTCCTCAGACTTGATGCTGACCGATACAGCCCTAACGGAACAAACCTCTTATCACTACAAAGCAGTAATTTTGAATGGGAATTCCACAGTAGCTGCTAGTAAAGAAATTCAGGTTAGAACATTAATGCCCACCAGTCATAATTTTACATGGAAGAAATATTTAATTGGAGATTATTCCTATAGTGAACTCAGTGATGTGGCAATAATTGATGGGGATGATATCTGGGCTGTGGGTATTATAAGGCTAATGGATTCAACAGGCAATCCTGATACAAAAATTTACAATGCTCTACACTTTGATGGAGAAAGATGTGAATCAAAAAGGTTATTAGTTAAAGATTTTGGAAATATATCATGGTACCTTCCTCTTTCGACTGTTTGGGGAAATACAGATAATGCCATATGGTTTTCAACATTAGCTGATTTGATAAAATGGGATGGGAACAATTTTTCTTCAAAGGCTTTTTTTGGAAGATCCCTTCCTTTTTATGGACAGGTGAACAAATTATGGGGTACAGTTGATGGGAATATAATATGTGTTGGGAATAAAGGTTCTATATATAAATGTAAAGAAACCGATTGGCAGCAAATACAAGCAGGAACGACAGCTGATATACTTGATGTATGGGGAGTTGAAAAGGGAAATGGCGAATATGAAATATACTGTCCGCTAATAAACCTCAACAACTTTATGGAAAATAAGATTATTATGATTGACAGCAGGAACAATATCAAACAAATTAAATCAAATACTGAGAATCTGACATCATCACTATGGACGAACAAAGGATTCCCAATATACATTTCCGGTGATGGTATTTATGAAAATAAGAAAGGAAAATGGAGCAGTGTAAACTATGGAACAAATAGTGTTATTGAAAGAATACGGGGAAATGCTCCGAATGATATTATTGCAGTTGGTGACTATGGAGCTGTAAGCCATTATAATGGATTAGACTGGAAAACATATCCTGAGCTTCAGATGGACAGGATCTATAGAGCGGTTGCAATCAAGGGTGATATTGTAGCAATTGCTGGAATAGAAAGAAACAGGGCAGTACTAGTAATTGGAAAAAGAAATAATTCATCTAAAAAATTGATGCGGAAAGTAAATTAGCAACCCTCCTGAATTTTTATTCCAAACCAGCAAAGAAAAGGTTATTTGAATATTCATACAAAAATGAACATTCTTATCGACCCGTTTAGGTGTAAAACATCGGTTTAACAGACAAAATATTCTTCAAAAAATATCATATTTTTTGCCTAAAATGATATAGATTGTGGAATTTGTGTTTAGAGTATTTAATTTTTACCTTTGTTTGTCTAATTTTAAGCAAAAAAAACACTATTTTATACAATTTCCCCTCGGAAATACGGTTTCCCATGATCGGAAAAGTCATACAAAATTATAAAATTATAGATGAACTTGGCCATGGAGGCATGGGTATAATCTATAAAGCTTACGATGTAAAGCTGGATAGATATGTAGCCATTAAAATTCTCAAACCGCAGGTTACTGATAACAGAAGGTTCATTGAAAGATTTAAGATAGAGGCAAAAAACCAGGCTAAGCTTTCGCATCCGAATATAGTACCAGTTTACGGCTTTATTGATCAGGATGGCATACAAGGAATTGTAATGGAGCTTATCGAGGGGGAAACTGTTGAACAGATGCTTGAAAAAAGGATCAGGCTTGACCTTAATGAATCAATTCGGATAATTAAGCAGGTCTTGTGTGCTATAGGTTATGCTCATTCGAAGGGATTTCTTCACAGGGATTTGAAACCTTCTAATATTATTATAAATAGGGATAATATTGCAAAAATCATGGATTTTGGAATTTCAAAATCTATTTTTGAAAAAGGAATAACAAATACCGGGACAAACATTGGAACTCTATATTATATGAGTCCCGAACAGATAAAAGGCGAGGACATAACACTTCAGAGCGATATTTATTCTATTGGCATTACATTATATGAAATGTTATCTGGAGCCGTTCCCTTTGATTATCAAAATGAATATCAGGTTATAGAGGGACATCTTAAAGAAAGTGCTCCTGAGCTCCTAAGTAAAGTTCCTGGACTTCCCCTTACAATACAAAAGATAATAGAAAAAGCCATAGGTAAGAAACCTCAGAGCAGGTTTACAGATTGCAAGGATTTCTATGATGAGCTTGTTAAGCTAGAAAACGAAATGGGGAAGTATAACAGGCCAAGAGTAGAAAAAGTAGATAGAAGTTCAAAATCTTATAAAGCAAAGGCTGCAGTTTA
This sequence comes from Bacteroidota bacterium, assembly GCA_030706145.1. Classification (GTDB taxonomy): domain Bacteria; phylum Bacteroidota; class Ignavibacteria; order Ignavibacteriales; family SURF-24; genus JAUZPB01. The sequence continues at coordinate 475 of JAUZPB010000124.1, read as the reverse complement.
TACAGTATTAGTAGTAATTGCAGGACTTACACTGGTTTATTTTTCTTTTAATCAAGTAGATGGGCTTTGGAAAAGTGGTATAAATCCTTTCTTTAAGATGAAAAAGAATCCCGAACTAGAGCAGCAGATCTCGAGTAATAATAAGCTCAAATGGAAAGTGCTCGTCTCAGGTGTAAAGAACAATCTTAATTCAATCTATTTTATAAATGATTCTACGGGCTTTTGTTGTGGTTCTGAGGGAACTTTGTTATCTACAACTAATAGTGGAGCAGAATGGAAAAGGATTCTTTCTCCATCGGAAAGCGAACTAGTTAGTATCTGTTTTAATAAGCCAGAGAGCGGGTTTTTAATAGATGAGTATTCAGTATTTAGGACTAGAGACTATGGTAAAAGCTGGGAAAAAGTAAAAGTAGATTGTGGTGGGAAAAAATTGTATAAAGTTAAATTTATAGATAAATTAAATGGTTTCATAATT
>JAUZPB010000123.1 GCA_030706145.1 Bacteroidota bacterium | reverse complement strand
CATGTCCATGCCTTTTTCGCAGAATTCAAATGAAGAAAGTTACTGGCCTTTAATATTGGTCTGTTCTTAATTTTCTCTTGCGTTACCTCTCCCTTTGGAAGATTCACATTGATCGTATTACCTTCTGCGAAAATCTGAAGATTTTCAGGATCCGGTTGATAGGAGTTTTTATATTGACCTTTTTCTCCTAACTCAGAAAGTATTTTTAATGATGTAGCCTTTATATCAACAATACTGTCTTTAACGGGGGTGATTTTGCTCTGTATTGTCTCTTTACTGTAATTGGGATTCCAATCGTGTGTGTGGTTTACTGCTATTCCTGATATTGCATATATAACTGTCAAACCTGTACAAATATAACCTATATCCCTGTGCAGGATTCTTAACCATTTTCTTAATTGCATTAAATCATTACCTCTGTGCAAAAAAAATCCTTTGCCATAGCTTAGGCAAAGGAAATGTTAACTTTATTAAAAATTATTTCTTATTTTATCTCAGCGCCTAAACCTTTGATCTGATATATTGTCTCAGGCCCTTTTACAGAATTCGGATCAAATGTCTTGCCCTTCTCTTTTGCTTCTTCTGTTTTCTTTTCAATAACCTGTTCTTTTGTCATTTTGATCTGGTATACTGTCCCTTCAACTTTTGCAGTCTTTCCTTTGGCTTCCATCGGGAAGACGATCTCACCATCATTTACTTTTACCTTTATCTTTTGAAATGACTTATCGCTTGCTATCTCCATCCAGCATCCGCGCTTGCTGCAGACATCGACTACCATTCCTTCAATTAGTACTTTTTTCCCAACAAAGCTATCTGGCTTTTTTAATATTTCTGATATTTTAGTTTTATTTTTTAATGTTAATTCCTTACCGAGCTTCTTAACACTGCCAGCAAAAACATTGCAGGCTATAACTAACATTATCAAACAAGCAGTTACTATTTTTTTCATGACTTTCCCTTAATTATTATTTCATTTATTTTTGAACTTGTTCATCAAACAAACATATTTGATAGAAGATTAAAAATCAATAAGTGATACTTTCGATTGTTCAATGAAGTTCCTTTGTAGTGAATATTATTTCCGGAAATTGTATTTATTTTCAATATTTTAGCGGATGAAAAGTTTTTATAAATAAGGTAGTAGCCAGCTTATGATTCAGTTTTTACCTTTGGGTGGGGCAGGGGAGATTGGCAGCAGCTGTTTTTATTTAAATATTGACGGCACTGGAATTATACTTGACTGTGGTATGCACCCCAGAAAGAATGTTCAGGAAGCTCTTCCTATGTTAGAGCATCTGAACGATAAAGATGTTGACTTTTGTATTATATCTCACGCTCATCAGGACCATATTGGCGCTCTTCCTTATTTAGTTAGAAAACATCCATATATTAAGCTTTTTTCCACTCCCCAGACAAGAGCTATTGCTGAACTGACTCTCCATAATTCTGTTTCAATTCTCTCTGACAAGCTAAAAGAAAATGATCTCCTAAAACCATATAGTCATGAGGAGATTGACCTGCTTATCCAGTCAATTAATTATAAAAGTTATAATGAGGAATTCGAACTTCGCGGTACGAGATCTAATAGCCCTCTGCCTGTAAAAGTCTCATTGCAGGATGCCGGACATATTTTAGGATCGGCAGGTATCCTTCTTGAACATAATGACCATAAGATCTTTTATACAGGTGATATTAATATGGATGATCAGATGCTCACCCCAAAGGCTGTTCTCCCAAACAAAAAAATTGATACTCTCATAATTGAATGTACTTATGGCGCTACTGACTCGGCATCTCTTCCGGGATGGACACAGGAAGCTAAAAAAATGGCCACTGATGCTAACAAAATCCTTGAAGCCGGCGGCTCTGTGCTGATCCCTGTTTTTTCTTTGGGAAAACTTCAGGAAATGTTAACAACTATCTGGACTATGATGCAGAAAGGACTCCTTATTAAAACAGATATATACACAGGCGGAATAGGCCGAAAGATTAATATTCTCCATGATAGGAACCGTTATGTGGTGCGCAGAACTGACAAGGACTTTGAACTTGCTGAAATACCTTATAAAGATATTTATGAAGTAGACAATATTTCTCTTTTCAGACGAAATCCATCTATTGTACTTGCTCCAAGCGGTATGGTTATTGAAGGCACATTATCTTTCAATTTGGCGCTTGATTGGCTGCGACAGGATAAATTTGCGATTTTTATTGTGGGGTATATGGATCCTGATACCCCTGGCTATTTAATTGCTTCTTCAGAAAAGGGACAAAAACTAAGCCTTCCAGGTTTGCTGAGCCCTTTGGAAATAAAATGCTCAATTGAACGATATAGGTTTTCTTCTCACGCAAAAAGAGACGGTTTACTTGAAATTGTAAAACGCCTAAGGCCTGAAAAAGTTATCTTGGTCCATGGCGATGAACCATCTATCGACTGGATGGGCTATAATATTCTTGAGAAAAATCCCGGTATTAAAGTCTATGCAGCAGAAACTGGCCACAAAATAGAACTGTAATTTCTTATTGCATGACTTCCTTCCCAGAAAAATTAATTCTTTTCTATATATATTGTTGGATTTATGCCGATAATTACCTTATTTACATACTGATTTTCGGAAAAATATAATTAAATATTAAAAGCCCAGGGAATTTCATAAACTACATAATAACAAAATCAATTCAAATGAGACTCATAAGATCTTTTCATTTCCATTTCTTCTGTCTGCTGATTTTGACAATATTTTATTTCAATTCCTCTTTCGCCTCTGTCAGGGGAAAGACTATTATTACATCCATTAAAACTTCTGGCATGGAATTACAAGCCGATAAATGGAAAAATATTAAAATCAATCAGGGACAAACACTTTCTTTTTATTTTAAGTCTGAGGGGCTTACTTCTGATGCCTCGAAAATACTGTACAAAATTATTCTAAATGGAAAGGTGTATGAAAATGGCACTAATACTCCAATGGATAGATTTGTTGATCTTAAAGATCTTCCTGTTGGCGTCTATATAATTAGTATACAAGCCTATGTGAATAGAGATCTGGAAAGTGCTCCTGAAGCAATGAAATTCGAGGTCACAAAGTTTGCTTCTGCTAACAGCCAGATAAAACAGTCAGGTACAGATTCCCTTCAATCCACTCTGATGCTTTATGGTTTTATTGTAATCTGTCTGATTCAGTTAGCCGTAATATTCTATTTCTTAAAAAAACGTCTGGAATCTAAAAGGGAAAATAATGAGCATGAAAGTGATATAGCTTCAGGAAAATCTGAACGTGAAAGACTGAAGATTGAAAATGAAAAATTAAAAAAAGATAATGACCTTCTTAAAAGTTATAATTCACTTGTCACTGAATTTGATGATTTGGAATATTCCTATGATAAACTAAAAAAGGAGTATACAAACCTTAAAGAGCTAAATGACTTTCTTAGGCAACAGGTAAATGACCTGAAAGCTAATATAAATGATCTGCAGACTGCAAATGCCCAGCTTGCAAAACAAAAGGATAGACTTCTTGAAAATAAACGCCAGCTTGAAGAGCTTCAGCAGCAAAAGGATGAGCTCTTCGCCATGGCTGTTCACGATATAAAAAATCCTGCAGCTGCAATTAGGAGCTATGTCGAATTGCTTGATTCATATGACCTTAATGCACAAGAACAACAAGAGGTTATGCAGTCTCTTGTTAATACTTCATCGCATATAATAAATCTTGCACAACAAATGTCATTAGTTGTTACTAAGAAAAGGCCTGACCCTGTATATAATTATGAAATGGGATCCATTAAAAAAATCGCTGATATTATATGCAATAGAAATAAAGGCTATGCAGTTAAAAAGGAAGTAAAACTTATTAATCAAACCTCACCTAACACTCCTGAAACTAAAATGGATATTGCTAAAGTTGAGGAGGTCTTTGATAATCTGATTAACAATGCAATTAAGTATGCTCCAAAAGGAACTATTGTTCAGGTAAAATCCTATTTCAGCGACAGTAAAGTAACTGTTGAAGTCGTTGATAATGGTGTTGGTCTGACAGATGATGATTGCAATCATGTATTTGAAAAAGGTGCACTGCTTACTCCAAAACCTACAGATGGGGAAACAAGATCCGGACTAGGCCTTTGGATAGTCAAAAAAATAATTGAAGACCATGGCGGCCATGTATGGGTTAAAAGCAAAGTATCTGTGGGCTCCACATTCGGCTTTGAACTACCAATAAAAAAATAACTCCGGTAATTTTATCATAATCAAGTGTTTGTTTTTGAAGGGAGGAACATTGTTCCTCCCTTCTAGTAAAATAACACCTTTCACAATAGCACAGTTTAGCATACTAAAAAATATACAAATGTAAAACTAATGCTATAGGAAAAAATTAAGAAACGTTAATTATTATCTTTCCTATCCCAAATCTTTTGTCATTTTGCAAACAGTCTGTTAAATATTTTAATTGAAAACCAGCAGAATATTTCCTTATTAAAAAATTTAACAGCACGCATTTGTAATACGGCAAATAAAGAGTGAATAACGATAAGATATTGTATCATAATAAGTTACAGAAAAATAAAGAATGTGTATTACGAGTATAGCAATGTAAAATATCGTTACAAGTATTTATTAGCAAATGATTTACAGCTATAGAAAGTAATAAACCAGACCTCAAATGATTAAAAATATTTTTTGTAAAAAAACTTTAAAAACTATTTAACAATTATAGAAGAAAATATTATATTTGTTCTCACTAATTCTGAGTACTGAATGAGTAATCCGAAGATAATTTCATTTTCAAATCAAAAAGGCGGCGTAGGTAAAACTTCGCTTACTTTACATCTTTCTGGTATCATTGAAGAAGCTGGAAATAAAGTGCTTCTTATTGATCTTGACCCACAGGGAAATTTATCATCATTCTTTCTTGATAATATATATGAACTTGATAAAACTATTCGTGAAGTCTTAATAGATGAACTTGATGTCTCTTGTGCATTAAATAAAACACGCTATGCAAATATTGACCTTTTGCCTGCCAATCTGACTCTCTCGGATCTGGATGCAAAACTTGCAGGTAGTGATGATGCACAGTATTTACTTATGGATAGCATAAGTGATATTATTGGAAATTATGATTATGTCTTGATCGATTGTCCTCCTTCTTTATCAAGGGCGACAAAAATGGCTTTCGTAACTTCTACTCACTATATCATTCCAATTGAATGTCAGGAGTGGGCAGTAAAAGGATCAGGACAATTGCTTGCTTTTGTCGATACAATTAAGCGAAGGGCTAATCAGGATCTTGAATTGCTGGGATTTGTTATTAACAAACTTAGCGGAAGAAGAAAAATAGAATCTGAATTCAATGAGATCCTCCGCTCAACTTATAAAGATAAAGTATTTAAGACTGAACTTAAAAACGCTGTGGCATATACGGAAGCAATTACTTCAAGAATGCCAATTAACTATTATTCTCCAAAATCCTATGAAGCTGAATGCTTCATTAAATTGTTTGAGGAGCTGAAGTTACGTGTCTAAATCTTTCTTAGCACAGATTGAAAGATCTTTTCTTGAAAGACCTGAACCAAAGCAGGTTGAGGCAAACGTTGAATACAATCATTATAAAGAAACTAAACGTCTCGCTAATGCACGCATGGTCAGGATTGAACTAATATGTCCTGACCCAAATCAGCCTAGAAAAGAATTCAAAGAGGAAGCTCTTGCTGAGCTTGCTGAATCAATCTCACGCCATGGACTTTTGCAGCCTATTGCTGTTGAGTCAATGGATGATGGAAGGTTTACACTAATAGTAGGGGAGAGGCGTTATAGAGCTTGTAAAATTGCAGGACTTACAGAAATTCCTTGCATAGTTCTTTCTCCTGAAAACTCAAAAGACAGGTTTGCAAAACAACTTGTTGAAAATTTTGTACGAGAGGATTTGAATCCTATCGAAAAAGCATACGCATTGCTTGAGTACAAAGATGTTCTTAATGAGAATTCGAAGTGGGAAGAAGTTGAAAAGTCTATTGGTATTTCCGATACAAGAAGGAAACAGTTTATAAGACTTCTTAATCTTCCTGAAGAAATGCAGAACCAGATAGTTCTGCGCAGCAGGATGGCCGATGCTACTCAGATTACTGAGGGACACGCAAGAGCTTTGCTTTTGCTGAACAACCATCCGGATGAACAGCGTATGCTTTTTAATGAATTAACAGCTCCGGGTAATAAAATATCTTCATCTGAGGCTATGCACCTTGCAAGAAGTTTAAGAGATCAGAAAAATGAGACTCTTATAAAAACTAGAAAAATTGTTTTTAAATATACCTCTGATGAAGATCTGCTAAAGCAGCTAAGAAAAAAAGTTCAGGAATTAGAGGGGAACATTGTTCCCCCTGAAGAAATGTGATTGCTGGCACTGGAAATTATATGTGATTTTGGCTTTGCTAAAAGTCGTTGAAAATCTTTCTTGACTAAAGAAAAATAATTTTTTAAACTTGCACGCAATACGAGGGCTTCTGATCTTGAATACTTTTACATTCAAAAACAGAATAACCCAATTACAAAAAAGAATGGACAACCAGTATATGTATACCCAGGTTTCTGAAAGTAGTATTGCTGAAAAGGGGAATGACTTTCAGGAACAGGTCTCTTTGATAAGTCGAACAGCCAATGCATTGGCACATGAGTTGAAGACTCCTTTGACATCAATTAAGCTTAATGTCGAAATGCTCAGTGAGGATGTGAACCTTTCTGAGAATAAAAAAAAGTCTTTAGCAATTGTCAGGAAGGAGATTGAAAGGCTTTCGGGTATTGTCGATTCTTATTTGATTTTATCCCGCCAGAATATTCTGGAATATTCGACTGTTAGTCTTTATGAGTTTATTGAAGAAATAAAGCTCCTTGTCTACCCGGAATTGAACAAAAGAAATATTGTGCTGAAAAATGTCGTAAGTCCTGTTAAACTTAAAGTTGACCGCGATAAAATAAAGTCTGTTTTTTTGAACCTGATATCTAATTCTATTGATGCAATCGGACAAAACGGCACAATCGAAATTTATTCGGAATTTGACCCTAATCATAAAATATTCTCTGTCTTTGTTAAAGATAATGGATGTGGCATAAAGGATTGTGACTCAGTTTTTAAGCCTTTCTATACCACAAAAGCTACTGGTAATGGTTTAGGTTTGGTACTTGCTTCTGAAGTTATGAAAAAGCATAATGGGACTCTGCACTTATGCTCATCAAAATCAGGAGAAACAGTTTTCGAAATTTCTTTTTCATTATAGGAATAACTAATGGCCGATGTACTCGTAATCGATGATGATGATTCTATACGCGAAACCTTAAAGATCCTTCTTTCAGAAATGGGGCATAGGGTTTCACTTGCTCCAAATGGGCAGGCGGGAGTTCAAATGATCGAGGAGGAAACTCCAAACCTTGTCATTTGCGACCTTAAAATGCCTGGAATGAGCGGTCTGCAGGTGCTGGATAGAATTAAAGAGCTCGATTCTCATATTCAAACTATTCTGATCACAGCCTATGGTGATATAAACTCTACTATTCAGGCCATGCAAAAAGGTGTCTTCGATTATCTTCATAAACCCTTGGAAATAGGGCAGCTTAAAATGAAGGTTAATAAAGCCCTCGAAAATCAAAATATTAATAAAAGACTTGCCGACTATATTACCGAGGACTCAGCTGAATATCAGCTTGAAAACAGTATTATCGGTAATACAGCAGAAATGCGCGAAATTTATAAATATATAGGCCAGCTTTCAATGAATAAGGTCTCAGTTCTTATTCAGGGAGAAAGCGGAACTGGAAAAGAACTCATTTCAAAAGTAATTCATTATTCCGGTGTTACTAAAGAGCAGCCTTTTATTGCTGTTAACTGTACAGTTCTAACCGATTCTTTACTTGAAAGCGAACTCTTTGGACATGTCCGCGGCGCATTTACTGGTGCAATACGTGATAAGAAAGGGAAGTTCGAGCTTGCTGAAGAAGGTACAATATTTCTTGATGAAATATCTGAGATGTCTGCTAATCTTCAGGTGAAACTTTTAAGAGTACTCCAGGAAAGAGAATTTGAAAAGGTTGGAGGCGAAACTCTTATTCCAATGCGCGCCAGAATAATTGCTGCAACAAATAAAAGCTTAGCTGAACTTGTAGAAATGGGTAAATTCCGTGAGGATCTTTACTATAGACTTAAAGTATTTACTATAAATATTCCTCCTCTGCGCGAAAGGAAAAAGGATATTCCTCTTTTAGTTATGCACTTATTAAAGAAGATAAATAAAGAACTTCATAAGAATGTAAGAAAAGTACCATATTCCGTAATGGAAATGCTTCAGAATTATGATTGGGTTGGTAATGTTCGTGAGCTTGAAAATACTCTGATACAGGCTGTCGTTTTATCAAAGGGTGATGTTCTTGAAAAAGAAAATATTCTCCTAAGAGAAAATGCATTCAGTGACCACCATGATGATTCTGATCTTTTAAGTCTTGCTGATGTAGAGAAAAAACACATAAAGCATGTTTTGGATAGGGTAGAGTGGGATAAGTCACGGGCATGTGAGATACTTGGAATTTCAAAACCAACTCTTTATCACAAAATAGATGCATATCAGTTAGGTAAATAAAAAATTAATATTAGTATTAAATCCGGCTCCAAAAAGCCGGATTTTTTTTATGCATAAAATCCTCAGTTAAAAAACTTTAAAAGCTTTTAAATAATTTTAAAAACTTCTTTAAAAAGCCCCTGAAAACCTTCGAAATCAGCTCAAAAACGAAACATTTCCTCTTGGCATCATAGTTGTTTATGTAGATACGAAAAAAATCTATATAAAAATTTAAAACTTCTGGAAAAAATGATTAAAAACCTGGTGATCTTTACAATCTCGGATCAGGACTTTGCCGCCGATATTCAGAAAGTATCGCTGATCTTAAAAACCAATGAGGTTTTTAAGTCTCAGTTCCTTACACCGGCAAAGAATACAATTTCTAAGATTGGTATAACGGAAATAAAAATAATAGATCTTCATACAATCTTAAATTTATTACCAAAGAAGATAAATCATAATACGAGACTCCTTGTCGTTGAAAGTGATAAAAAAGTCTGTGGATTTATAGTCGATAAGGTTAAGGAAATTGTCAGCGTGGACGTTAAAATTACAGAACCTGCTTTCCAGGAGACAGTAGAAGGAGATCTAAAAAAAGGTTTACCGTTCAATCTTCCCATTATCGAATCTGACAATCAACAACTGGTCCTGTTAGATCTTGAAAAACTAATGTCAGACGAAAAACACGAATTTTATAGATTTGCTGAAATTCAAACTAATGTCAGTAAATGACTATTTGATAACAAATAAATTTGGAGGAAAGAATGCTCAAAACTCTACCGCCATAGCGGTAAATACAACTTTAATTAACCTTTATTTATTCATTTAATCATTTAGTAAACAAACATTATGCAATATTTTTCGGAGAAAAATATGAATCTAAAAACCCTAATGAAATCTGTTCTTATGACAGCATTACTTCTCGGTTTGATGAGTATTGCTTCATTTGCACAGGTGTATGTTAGTAGTACCAATGGGGACGACTCAAACTACGATGGTAAGACTTACAATAGGCCTTTTAAGACTATTGCTCAGGCTTTATCCGTTGTTCCTTCAGGTGGTACTATTAGCATGACAGCAGAGACTTATAGTGAACCAAATGTTGTCATCACAAAACCGGTGACAATCATTTCAACTCTATTTAATGGGTCAACTACTGCAATTATTGAAAAAGGTATTACAATAAATACTACAAACGCTTCAGATGTTGTATACCTTGGCCGTTCTGCTGATAATAGCCTAGCATTTAAGCTTGGTACAGGTATTCCTGCTACTGCTTTGGTATTGACAAAAGGTAACTTACAGATCACTTCATCTAATGTTACAATAGCTGATGGTGGTACAATTACTCGTACAGCTGGTACATTAGATAATGCTCCAAAGGTTACTAATGTTTTTGTAGTTTATAATGGTGCTACAGATGTTACTGCTGCTGGTGAACTTCCAACTAATCTAGGTTCGGGTTCATTAACTGTAGGTATAGCTGCTGGTAAAACTCTTACTACACCTAATGGTCTTACAACTACTGGTGGTATTATAATAAATACTGGTAATGTAAACTTTGCCGGTAACTTGGCACTTTCAACCAGTGATCTTACTAACGTTCCTGCTTCAAACACAGTTACTGTTGGTGGAAACATTACCTTTACAACTGGTCACATTGTAAATGTTAATTCTGGTGCTATTTCAGTTACTGGAAATGTTAGCTGGACAACAGTTAATAGTATAGCTGCTCCGATAGTTGCTAACGCAGGTAATGGTAATATTACTTTGAATGGTAATGTAACTATAATTAAAGATGCTACAGGTCAAAATCCTGCTGTCCCAGTTGTTGCCTTGAACAATGCTGGTACAGGTGCCTTGACTTTAGCTAAGGGCTTTACACTTACTTCAGCTACATGGAACTCAAATACTTATACTCCGGTTGTAAATGCTACTAACGCTTCAACTGGTTCTTTAGTATTTAATGGCCCAGTGACTTTGAATAATCTTTCAAATGCTGCTGCTGGTAAAGTTGTTTTAGCTGGCGGTACAGTTGCTGGTGCAGTTGCTAATGATTTTGGCGGTACAATTGAATTAGCTGGTAACCTTTCTTATACAGGTACAGCTTTCAGCAATAACAATGCTGCTTCAATTATTAAATTGAATGCTAATACTCTTTCTTTTGCTACAGCTGGTACACTGACTAACCTTGGTAAAATTATCTCTGTAACTTCAGCTCAGGTTGGTTCAGGTACTCTTTCATTTGCTAAGAATTATACAGTTACATCTGGTATTGAATTACCAAACATTACTGTTGCTTCTGGTAAAGTTGTTACAGCTTCTGCAAATAATGTATATGGTAGTGTTATTAATAATGGTACATTGACACTTACTACTACTAAAGTTTTTGGTAGCATCACAAATGCAGGTACCATGACAAGCAATATCTCTGCTGTTGCAGGTAACATTACTTCGTCAGGTGCTCTTACAAGTGCTGTTCCTTTAACAGTTGATGGCGATATCACAAGTTCTGCTGCTTTTGTTTTGCAGAATGGTTTAATACTTAAAGGTAATTATGCTCAGAATGTTGGCGGTACATTAAATATGGGAGCTAACATTTTTGAAGTACAAGGTAACTGGATAAGATCAAGCAACGTTCCTGGCGATGTTACTTATCAAAACAATGCTCAGTTATTATTTACTAAAGGTAATGCTCAGATATTCACTCCTGGTGCATCTTTAGTATTATATGATATTGTTGTTAATAAAGATGCTAATACATCTGTTACTTTAAGTCAATCATTACAGATCGCTCATAATTTTACAATTAGTAATGGTAAAGTTGATCTTGGTGATTTTAACATTCGTATGGTTGGTTTAACTGGTGCTTTAGCTAATACTGGCAACTATCTTTCTACTTCAGGAAATGGTTATATTATTTTTGAAGGTACTCCTAATGCTACTTATACTATTTCTGGTGCAGGTACTTTCTCAAATATGGACATCCGTAATGGTGCAACAGTTAACGCTGGTTCTAATATCAATTTCTCAGGTAACCTTATCTTAAGAAATGGTCTATTAGCAATCGGTGCTAACACATTTACATACAGAAATGATATCATTGCAGTTCCTACTGTAACACGTTATGTTGATGCTGGTACAATGACAGCTGTTGGCGGTACAATTCAGGTTGCTAATGGCGTTGTATACGATTTAACATATATGGGTACAACTAATGCTCCTGTCGCTTCTGAATGGATCGTAGGTGGTATTAGAAACCTGACAATCGCTACTGGTGATGACACTCATGGTTATACAATCAGCGGTCCTACAGCTGATTTTACTATAGCTGGTGATTTGACAGTTAACTTAGCTCAGTCTTTAGACTTAAATACTCATAAAATTACTTTTGCAGCTGATAGCAGAACTCATTCAGTTGTCGGTAAAGTAGTTAATGGTTTGGTCGAAGTTACTGGCGATGCAGTTAAAATTAATGGTTCAACAAAGGATGCAGCTGCCGCTGAAATTCCTACTTTGACAGTTAATACTGCTGCTGCTAAGACTTTCACTTCTGCAGACTTAAAGAAGATCAATGGTAGCTTAACAGTTGCTAATGGCGCTTCAACAGTAACTATGAATGCTAAAACAGCAACAATTACTGGCGATGTTAACTTAACTGCTGGTTCATTGAAACTTGGTATGAATTCTACAGCTTCAGTTCATAATGGAAGCATTAATGTTACTGATGGTGCTTTAACTTATACTAGAGCAACTGATGGTTCACTTGCTGATGCAAACAGAACAGTTGGTGGCGGTGTTACATTAACAGCTGGTACATTAACATTAGGTTCTAATGTATTGGTTGCTGGTGCAACTTCAATGGTTGATGGTTCTATCGCTCTTAATGGAAACAATTATGTTCAGTTAGGTAGCATAGCTTCTCCTGATTTTACAAGATCTGGAGCTGGTTTAGTTACAGGTGATGGTTCAGTCGTATTCGATGCTACAAACGCAGCTATCGATGTTACAAACAATGCTGACTTTGCAATTCCAGTTGTTGAGTTCAAGGGTGCAAATGGTACAACATTGAATAATGCTTTGACTATTTCTAATACTCTTACTCACACTAGCGGTCCAATTGTATTGAATAGCCTTACTTTATCAGGAAATAATTATACCTATAAAGCTGGTACTTATACTTCAGGTACATTAACATTCACAGGCGCTAATGCTGTTGCTACATTATCTGGTAATGTTGCTATTCCTAACGTCGTTGTTAATACAGAAGGTAAAGTTACTTTAGTAAGCACAAGCAGTACAGCTAAACGTATTGTTACAGTTGCTTCAGCTTTCACACAGACAGCTGGTACAGTTGATATGGGCAAGAATGATGTAGTTATTGCTGGTACTTTCACAAGAACAGCTGGTAACTGGGCTCAGACAACTGGTACTTTAGTATTCAATACTCCTGGTGCTGTTGATGTTGCT
>JAUZPB010000122.1 GCA_030706145.1 Bacteroidota bacterium | reverse complement strand
ACTTGGCAAGAACAAAGAAGGAAGTCCAAATATAAAGATCTTTGAGATCACAGTATCAATTAAAGGAAGAAGCAGTATTCTTAAGCCTGGAATGACAACGAGCAACAGGTTTATTATAAAAGAAATACCGAATGTAATATCTCTCCCGCAGGAGGCTGTTTTCGAAAAGAATGGGAGGAAAGTAGTATATATTAAGCGGGGTTCTACTTTTGAGGAGGTTGCTGTTCAAGTCGGAGAAAAAAATGAAAATTTCATTATCATAAAGACTTCCCTGCCAATAGGTTCTGAAGTTGCTTTGCGTGATCCTACAATTAAGCCTGATGATACAGAAGATCAAAAAGATAATAAAGCAACGACAATACAAATGCCTAAAGGTGGGAAATAATATTTATGAAAAAAATTGAATGCCTGAAGATAGGTTTGTATGAACTTAAATCCAATAAACTCAGGACAGCCCTAACTATGCTTGGAATTGTTTTCGGGGTTGCTGCTGTTATTGCAATGCTGTCAATTGGTGAGGGAGCTCGCAGAGAAACAATTGAACAGATTGAGCTTATGGGTACAAACAACATAATAGTCAAAAAGGTTGAACTTCCGAAAGACCCACAAAGCAAAACTAAAAACTTTTCACTTGGACTTACACTAAAAGATGCCGAAGCCTTAAAGCAGGTCAATCCTTATGTTCAGTATATTACACCGCAAAGAGAATATACAATCCAGGTTATTTATCAATCAAAGATATTTCTAAACAAGATAGTCGGCACAACACCAGAATATCTCAACACATACAATTCAAAGGTAATTGCCGGATCTTTTATTAAATCATTTCACATGGATTCATATGCAAATGTTTGTGTAATTGGTTCAGCTATAAAAGAGAGATTATTCCAATTTGAAGAAGCAGTTGGAAAGAAAATAAAGATCGGAGATCTGTGGTTTAGTATTATTGGAGTTGTAGCACCGAAGAACATATCTTCAGGCGACGCTAATAACATTGGTCTTAGAGATTTCAACGAAGATATCTACATCCCCTTTTCTACAATGGCTTACAAAGTATTAAAACCGCGGGATAACCAAAATGATTATTTTTTTTATTTCAATGGTAATAATGAAGTAAAGGTAATAGATAAGATATCTGTAGATCAGCTTACAATAAAAGTAAAAGATTCAGAGCAGATACATGAAGCCGGAATACTGCTAAAAAGAATACTGGAACGAAGGCACTATTCTGTAAAAGACTATGAAGTAATACTTCCTGAACAGCTATTAGAACAAAAACAGAAGACCCAAAAAATATTTAACATTGTTATGGGAGCTATTGCGGGAATCTCACTTTTAGTTGGCGGTATAGGGATCATGAATATTATGCTTGCAAATATATTAGAAAGGACAAGAGAAATAGGTGTAAGGCGAGCAATTGGAGCTACTAAAAGTGATCTGCTTAATCAGTTCATTTATGAAGCTCTTATAATAAGTCTTTTAGGAGGAATTCTGGGAATTATACTCGGCTTTTTGCTTACATCAATGATTACTTCGTATGCAGAGTGGAGAACTGTAATTACTCCTTTATCTGTTATACTTGCATTTTTTGTCTCAGCAGGAGTAGGTCTAGGATTTGGGATCTACCCAGCAAAGAAAGCTGCTGATAAGGATCCAATAGAATCACTAAGATATGAATAACAACAGGTTCAAAAACCTGGGAAAGACACTAAGAAAATAAATAATAAAGATTTCTTATAAACACAAAAAAACTTCTACAAATGAAATCTATTATAGCATTGTTAATTCTTGTTCAACTTTTAGCCATAGATATTTACTCACAAAAACTCCTTGGACTAGATGATATATTATCTATAGCGCTTAAAGAAAGCTATTCAATTAAAGCTGCAAACTATTCATTATATGGTTCGCAGAAAAATCTTGAAGCAATGAAGTTAGGGCTTAGAACTTCTGTGGACATGGAGTTTGATGTACCAAGCTATTCAAAAAATCTTGAAAGCTGGTATAATCCCCTTACTCAGAAGAAAGAATTTTATGAGGCCGGTAATACAACATTTGAAGGCCGCTTGACGCTCAGCCAACCTATTGTTTTTACAAATGGTCAATTATCAATAGTTGGTAAGCTGTTCGGACGGAACCAGTTCAGCGCTCTGAACAATAGCTCAAAAGATTTTTTCTCAAACTTAGTATTCAATATTCGCCAGCCTTTATTTGCCTATAACAATCTGAGTGCAAGCCTGGAAAAAGCTGAACTAAACTTTGAGATGTCAAGAAGAAACTATACGAGATCTGAAGCTGATCTTATCTATAATGCTACCTCAGCTTTCTATAACCTTTTTAAGGCTAAGAAAAACTTTGAAATAGTTAAGGAAAGAGTCAGGCAGTCTGAGCTTTCATATGAGACTGCAATGAACAAGTTCAAAGCAGGCTTAATAGCTGAAGTGGAGGCTCTTCAGCTTGAAGTTGATCTTTCCAGTGCACGCAATGACCTTTTAAGTGCAGAAAGAAGCTATAAAGAAGCAAACGATAATTTGAAAATACTAATAGGTCTTGAATCTAATGAAAAGATAGATGTCGCCCCAGAACTGGCATATAACCCGTTAATAATAAATGAAGAGGAAGCAATTTCTTATGCACTGAAGAATCGTCCGGACCTATTTAACAACGAAACAAGTATCAGATTAAGCCAGATGCAAATCGAAGAGATCGATGCAAAAAGATCTATAAAAGCAGAATTGAACCTCAACTATGGAATAAATAAAGTTGATACGCTCTTTAATAATGTATTTAGTAATTTTTTACAAAATAGAAGCATAGTCTTTACTGTGTCACTACCTATATGGGACTGGGGACAAAATAAAAGAGAGGTTGAATCGGCAGAGGCAAATCTAAAGCTGTCAAAATTAAATTATCTTAACCAGAAAGAAAACATAATCATAGAGATAAAACAGTTAGTCAACCGTATAGAGTCAGCCAAATCAAGAGTTGAAGTCTTAAGTAAAAGCGTAGTAGTTGCAGAAAAAAGCTATAATATTAGTCTTGAGAGGTTTAAGTCTGGAAACATAACAAGTTTTGATCTTTCGCAGATGCAGTTAAGGCTTACCGATGCAAAAACAAATAATTTGAACGCACTTATCGATTATAAGTTAACATTAGCAGATCTAGAAAGAAAAACCCTGCATAAGTTCTAAAGGATGGAAGTCTCAAATAATAACAAAGGCATGGCTCCCAGGGGAGTAGGAACCATGCTTTGTGCTTTTCCTTTTTCTATAGAATATAGAACAAAGGAGTATTTACATGAATTGTTTTTTAGAGTATTCACTTTGAAAAAATCAGCTTATGTAGTTCAACATGGCTGCCTGCTTCAAGTTTACACAGATAAATTCCACTTGGCAGCCCATTTGCATTAAATACTACTTTATGAACACCTGCAGACTGCTCCTGGTCAAGCAGCATACCCAAATTTCTTCCCAACATATCATAAATGCTTATTTTTACATTTACTAAAGCAGATTGCTTTTGTAAAGGGATAGAATAAGTAATTGTCGTAGAGGGATTAAAGGGGTTTGGGAAATTTGTAAGGCTATATTCCGCAGGAATAATATTATCATTAGCTTCAACAGAAACCACAGACTTCAAGAGATACTTTCCAACTGTTTCAAGCAAAGGATTAGTCTTTCCATTATAGCTTTGTGCTATTTTCCAGATAATTGTACCAGCAAGTGCTTTATTGTTGACATATTCGCATTTCAATCTGGTTGAAGTAGTATCATCAAAAGTAATTATTTGTGTATGAGCTTTATTACGCAGATACGGGTTTTTGGTAGAATTATCGAATTTATATTCCCAATCTGAATTATTTAGGTAACTAGAAGCAATTGTATTATACGAAAGAGATTTTTCGCCAGATGTACTCGTTATACCCGAGAGTATATCGCTAGCATTTATCAGATATCCATAGAATGGCATGCCTATACAGATCTTTGACTTAGGCATGCCCTTATCGTACCACGAAGAAACGCTATTGTCAATTGAATAATCTTGTTTTCCAGCAGTATATAATGCTGAATTGTGATAGGCTGTAGTTCCGACAGGATCCCAGGGACCGGTAAAATCATACGTCATAATTCCAATCCAGTCAAGTACATCCTTAATTTTTGCAACATCGTATCCTCCATTCCAGTCCGAAGAAGGGACAGCAGCAGATAAAAGTGGAATATTGTTTGCCTTGAAGGCTGCTCTTACATCAATAAGCAAAGTCGCAAAATTTGCTCTTTCTGAACTCCCCGGATATTCCAGGTCAAAATCGGCGCCATCATAGTTGTTTGTCTTTATAAAGTCCACCAGATTTTTAATAAAAGCAGCTCTTGCAGTTGCACTGTTAACCATGTCCTTAAAACCTTTTGTTTGCGCAGCTGTGCCATAACCACCAATTGAAACAAGTACTTTTACACCATTGCTATGTGCAGTGCTAATAAGAGAAGGATATAAAGCTATTTCCGAAGCATCCAGATATCCATCTGCTGCAGGCCAGATAAAAGCATGACATAAATGTGTAAGGTTAGAAAAATCAATTGCACTATGAGGATAAGCACTATTATCCCAGTTATAATAACCAATTACAAGTTTTTTATTCTGCGCAAAAGAATTACTAAGCAAGGCAAAAGCAAATAGAAAAAAAAGTATCATTTTTTTCATTTCATGGTCCAACAATTGTTTTTATAAAAAAAATATCTGTGACCTATCATTTTCTCTGCTGTCAAAAGAAAGCAAGGATAATTTTATATTCTGAAATGAAAATACATCACAATAACCGTTTTTAGATAGCTCAATTTTTTTTGAAAATTTTCATTGCTTTTGATCAAAATTTTACATAAACCATATGTACATGCAGTTTACTTATCTATAAGGATGTGCTCTGGAATATTTTTTCTTTTATTTTTTTTAGTTATGTTATGTCCTGTTTGAGCTGATTAAATCACACCAATTGCCACGATGTTTTTAGGATCTGTATTTGTTTTCACGACTTTAGCCTGTCTGCCGGACTGATCAAACAACTAAATTTCACATATAATAAGAGGTCCTTTTATGAAAATTGCTATTGCTCCCCTTCTTGTACTTTTATTCTGGGCTTGTCAGCCAAGCACAACAAATGCACAGTTTGATATTCTTGAAAAAGTTAAGGACAAAATTCAGCAGAAGGCAGAAGAAAAGACAGACGAAGCTATAGATAAAGCTGTAGATAAAGGCGCAGAAGAGATTGAGAAGAAAGCAACTGAAAAAAATCAAGACAGCGAAAGTGAAGATAATGGAACTTCAGAAAAAGGAAGTAATCAGAAAAGTTCATCGGCTAAGGGAAAAACTACTTCTATGACAGATGGAAAGTCATCATCTACAGATGTCAGCCTAAAGAGCTATTCAAAATATGATTTCATTCCTGGAGACAAGGTATTGTTTTTCGAAGATTTCTCGCAAGATAACGTTGGAGATTTCCCTGCAAAGTGGAACACAAATGGTTCGGGTGAAGTTGTTACGCTAAACAAATATCCGGGTAAATGGCTTAAGGCAAAAAATGGATCTCTTTATGTACCCGACTTTCCAAAACCTTTCCCGGAAAACTACACAATTGAATTTGATATGATCTTTAACGGAGTAACTGAAAGTCAGCTTGGAAACATAAACATTTTCCTTATTGCATCCAATGGGTCAAAAGAATACATGCAGCATCCATATGCCCAGCATAATGTTGGTAAAAGTACTGCTGATATTGAATTTACTATTTCAAAAGATGATGCAAGCAGATTTAATGTGGAAAATTTTTCAGAAAATGAGACATCATTTAGTTCAGATCTTACCGATAAGATTCTAAATGGGAAATTCGGGAAAATTGTAAGAGTATCAATGTCAATTCAGAAACAAAGATTTAGAGTATGGTTTGATGGAAAGAAAATATATGATTTGCCGAAATTTGTACCAAAGGATGTATATGATATTTTTAAGATCGGTCTTTGGTATTTTGATGATCAGAATGAAGACTCTTATGAAGTATATTTCTCTAACCTAAGATTTGCAGCTGGATTGCCTGATATGAGGAACAAACTATTAACAGAAGGGAAACTTGTAACACATGGAATTAATTTCGATGTTAACTCAGACAAAATAAGACCAGATTCATATGGGACACTAAAGGAAATTGCAAATGTTCTTAAAGAAAACTCAGATGTCAGAGTAAAAATTGTAGGACACACAGACAGTGATGGTGCAGATGCTGCAAATATGGATCTATCAAAAAGAAGAGCCGATGCAGTAAAGAATGCACTTTCAAGTGAATTCAGCATAGATAAATCAAGGCTTGAAACAGCAGGTAAAGGAGAATCTGAACCAATTGCAGATAATGCAACAACTGAAGGAAAGGCAAATAACAGAAGAGTTGAATTTATAAAACTCTAATGCAAAATCATGCTTGAGTAAAGAATTATTTGAGAAAGCCTATCCTGGGGATCCCCCCGGATGGGCTTATTCTTAGAGTCACTCCAGATTAAATTGAACATGGAATCAGAGGGCAGGAAAAGACACAATAAAAGTTGAACCTACTCCCTTTTTACTTTTCACACTAACCTCAGCCTCATTGAGTTCACAGTATTTCTTTACAAGGGCCAATCCAAGTCCATTTCCCTCAAACCTTCTCGTATATCCTGTCTCTTCCTGAGAAAATGGAGTAAAAAGTTTATCAAGATACTCTTCTGAAATCCCGATGCCAGTATCAGAGATGCTGATATTGAATCTTTTTTCTTCCATAGAATCTTCCATTGAATCTATGGAAATCTTAATCCCGCCTTTATGTGTATATTTAATTGCATTTTCGAGCAAATTGCTAAATATCTGAATTGTTGTATAAAGGTCGGCATTTATCCAGCAGTCCCTGTTCATTTCGTTATGAAACTCAAGAGTAATTCCTTTTGCCTCGGCAGAAGAGACAAATTCACGCAGAAGCGGCATAAAAATGTCTTTATTTAATTCGATGGGTTTTGCATTTATTTCTATATACCCTGCCTGTACCTGAGACATATTTAATATGAGGTCAATTGTTCTGATCAGCCTTCGTGCACCATTGTCTATCGCTTCAAAACCTACCTGAAGATCATCAGTCATTTTATCCTGAAGATCTGCTTTTATTAAATAAATAAAATTAAGAATAGTATTTATTGGAGTTCTTATTTCGTGAGACATTTGAGCAAGAAACTCTGTTTTTAATCTATCTGATTCCTGAGCTTTTTCCTTTGCCTCAATAAGTTCAAGCTCAACATGCTTACTCTCGGTGATATCATTTGCCACACCGACAAGAGCAATTGGCTTTCCATCTTCGCTTAGCACTACGCTAGTCGATAAAGATATAGGGAACTCGGTTCCATTCTTCCTTTTATTAAGAAGTTCACCTTTCCATCCTCCTGCAATAGTTTTTGGCAAAATTTCCTTTACAATCTCAGGAGAATTATTAGGAGATCTGATAATAGACATATCTTTGCCATAGAGCTCGCTTTCCTGAAAGCCGTAGGTATTTACAAAAGCAGAATTTACAAACAAAAACCTATCGTTCATATCCGTAATTGAGACACATTCACTTGTAGACCTGAGGGCCTGTGCAAGCATAAGAGCATAGTTCTCAGTCTCCTTTCTTTCTGTGATATCCCTTTCAATTACTTCATCTGGCTCAAAATGAGAAATGCCCAAAGGCGAATTATGGAAAAGAGCTTTATATCTTTCTCCGCTCTTTATTAGGGATTCTTCTTCAACACTATCTTTCTGTAGATTTTTCAGGGAATTCCTTAGGAATTGTATTTCCTCAATTAATTCTTCCCTGCTTTTTTGTTCATCGTTATTATTTTCTATATAATTCATCTATCAATATTTTACACATAATAAAAAATTACTTCATTCAGACTAGAATTTCTTTATCAGAATTTCATAAATTTTGGTAGAGTGAAGCTAAAAGTAGTTCCTTTACCATAAAAACTTTCAACGCTAAGGCTTCCCCCCTGTTTTTCGATCAGATCTTTACACAAGATAAGTCCTAAGCCTGTACCTTTTTCGCGCGCAGTTCCAAGGGTTGTATGCTGGACATCAATACGAAACAATTTTTGCATATCTTCAGCCTTTATTCCTATGCCATTATCAGAGACACTTATTGAATAAAAATCTTCTTTTTCAACAGCACTAATTCTAACCTCTCCACCATTATCAGTAAATTTAATAGCATTTGCTGTCAAATTCTGAATTATGGAATAGCTCATATTCTGATCTGCATAGACAAAACTATAGGGTGACAATTCGCTTTTAAGAGAAATGTTCTTTCTAATGGCATTACCAATCAATACTGAGATTACATCATTTACAACATCGCTTATATCAAGCTTAATAGGCTGGCACTGAATCTTGCCGCTTTGCAGTCTTGACCATTGGAGAAGATTTTCAATAAGATTAAAGAGAGTTTTAGCCGAACCATGGATCTGTGTAACAAAGCTTTTTATTTCTTCTTTTGATAAACTATCAAGATCCTCAACAAGTATATTGGAGAATCCCAGCAGACCATTAAATGGGCTTCTAAGGTCATGGGCAAGTATTGAGAAAAACTTATCTTTACTTGCATTTAATTCCTGAAGTTCAATTTCTGAGGCAGCCAGCAATTCACTTAATCTTGCAAATTCAGAAGCTCTTTCCTCAAGCATGTCACGGCTTATCTGCAGCTCCTCGGTAAATCTTAGAAGTGCTTCTTCCTGTCTTTTCTTATCAATAGCGGAGGCAATTTGTTCAGATACAAATATTAGAAGCTGCTTTTCCTGCTCGCCATAAGCTTTTTCATTTTCATAATCCTGCACAGCCATTACGCCAATTGTTTTTCCAGAGAGCTTAAGTGCAATGCCAAGCCATATTGGGGCTGGTTTTCCCACAAGCTCAATCTCGCCAGCTTCACTTAAGGCCATATCAACAGCCTCATTTACAAGGATATCTTTTCCTGTACGCAAAACATATTCTGTAAGGCCTTTCCTGAGCTTTCTTGGCTGAGGGGCCTCATCGTATTTGTCGGCATAATATGGGAAACTTAAAACATCAAAATCCGGGTCATAAAGAGCAATATAAAAATTCTCTGCGGGCATCAGTTCTTTTACAATTTCATGAAGAGATTTATATAGATTATAAAGATCATCTGTAGAATTTACGGCCTCTGATATTCTATAAAGGGCTTGTTGAGTTTTGCCGAAATAAATCCTTTCTGATACATCCCTTATTGTGATAATAATATTTTTTGGCTTTCCCTTCGAATCCAATACAAGTGCAGAGTTTATCTCTCCCCAAAATGTTGATCCATCCACTCTTATTAACTTGTATAAGCTATTGGGAAATTTTCCACCTGAAAATACAGCCATTAAGTTCTTTTTGACCTTTGCTCTCAGATCTTCTTCAACAAACTCCAAAAGGTTCCGTCCAATGATTTCTTCTTCATTTTTGTATCCGAAGAGCTCTATTGATTTGTCAGATACATAGGTGAGGTCACCTGCTATATCAGCGTGCACAATAGCATCGGGATATGCACTGATCAGTTTTTTATAAAGCTCCTTCTGTTCTATTGCTTCACTGCCATTAATATCCAGGGAATCAAATGCAAAAGTCACCTTCTCTTCAGAAGAAACAGAGGAACATTGTACCTTTCTTAAACTCTCAATGATTCTTTCATTCTCAGAATTTATCTTCTTTAAAGAAATCAGCTCATTTTCCAATGCTTCTATTTTGCAATGCAACTCAGAAACTGTATTGTTAGGATTTTTCATAATTTCTTATTTGCTGAACCTTATAACCTTCAAATTCATAAAATTCAAATTTAATAATAACTAAATGGAACAATAATCCCAAACTTGTATCCACCCAAACTTTGATAAAATCATAATTATATTGTTCATAATAGACTAACGTAAGTAAAAACAAAAAGTCCGGGAATAAATGTAGCACATACCTTTATCATTGTCGAAATAAATAAAGATAACTTTATAGGTTAATTTTGTGGGCTAAAATGGGAAATGATATAATCTTTTCTGCTTTGAAGTGACATTTTTACCCCAAAAACTTCCAAACAGTTTTTCTGTAAAATGCCCTTTCATAGGCATTTCACAGAAAAAGGAATAAATTCTAGTAATAAATACTCTTTTCTGAATTCGGGGGTAAAGGCGAAGGTTCAGGCCCTGGATTTGGGAAAGGATCAGGAACAGTATCAGGAGGTGTTGGTTCAGGCGTAGGTTGTGGTTCAGGACCGGGCTGCGGTATATCGGGATCAGGAATAGACGGATCCGGTTCGATCTGAAACCTAATCCTTTCAGACAAATTTGCAATAGAATATTTGTTTCTGATTATCAGCTTCATAAGATTTCCTCCACAAAGTTTTTCCAATCATTTAGCCAGCAATAAACAAATCTTTATATCGATATTGCAAGCTAATATGATAAGATAACAAGCAAACCGATATATTCAAATACTCTTATAGAGGAACCTGCCAGAGGCAAAATTCATGGAAGTAAAATTCCTGCAGGCAAGAGATTCCTGCAGGGAGAAGATTTCTGGAGGATAATTCCAGCATTAGGACTTTTTTGATGGGATTGTAAAGGAAAAACTACTGCCCTTACCAGGAATGCTTGCTATAGAAATGCTTCCGCCGTTTTTCTCAATAAGTTCCTTGCATAAGATAAGGCCAAGTCCTGTACCCTTTTCGTTTGCAGTCCCTATTTTATGGAATTGTTTCCCGACCTTAAAAAGCTGAATTACTTCATCTTCACTCATTCCTGTGCCGTTGTCCTTTACAGTTACATTTATAGATCCATTTACCCTTGAAGCATCGATCTGAACTGTTCCATCGTAATGCGTAAATTTAACCGCATTTGAAACCAGGTTATTAAGGACTGACTTAATCATATTCTCATCAGCATACCCAACAATTGTGTCGCTTACATTGTTAATGATCTTAATATTTTTTCTTTCAGCATTACCTTCAATTGTTGCAATCGTATGCAAAATAGCTGCATAGAGGCTGAAATCCTTTGGTTCGTATTTCAGGTTACCGATCTGAATTCTTGACCACTCTAGTAAATCTTCCAGAAGCTTATAAATGTTTTCAGCATAGTGGTGAACATTTAATGTATATTCCTTTATCTCATCAGTAGAAAGAGTATCCAGCTTTGCATAGACTGACTC
Source organism: Bacteroidota bacterium (assembly GCA_030706145.1). Lineage (GTDB taxonomy): Bacteria > Bacteroidota > Ignavibacteria > Ignavibacteriales > SURF-24 > JAUZPB01. Next base: position 1,927 of record JAUZPB010000122.1, on the reverse strand, counting down.
AGAATATGTCAGCAGCGCTCTAAAAGGACTCCTGAGGTCATGAGATATAATTGAAAAAAGTTTATCCTTATTAGTATTACTTTCAGTTAACTGCTTTTCAGACTCACTCAGATCGTCAAGCCATTTTGCCTGCAGTTCATTGATCTTTGCAAGCTGATATCTGCTTTTTTCAAGGTCCCGGTTGATCTCTTCGACTTTAATTTTTTCATTTAGTAATTCCTTTGTACGCTGCTCAATTGTCTTTTCAAGTTCCTTTTTTTGTTTCTCAAGATTTCTTGTACGGATTTTAATAAAACCAAATACAATAAAAGAACCCGATGCAAAACAAATTAAGAAAAACCACCAAGTCTTCCAGAAAGGAGGAGTAATAATAAAATCAATTGATGCAGTAGTTGTGCTCCAAAGGCCATCTTTATTTCGAGCCAGAACTTCAAACCTGTATTTTCCAGGAGGCAAGTTAGTATATGTTACCTCATTCATTTTATTAATTGGAGACCAGGTACTGTCAAACCCCACAAGTTTATATTTATACTCCACAAATTCAGGACTTGTAAAATTAAGGCCTACAAAATTAAAAGTTATATAGTTTTTAGTATAAGGCAGCTTTAAGTTGACTGGTAATCCTGTCTGAGAATCAATACCATCGGAAAATTCCCCATAATCAAAGCTTTCTCTAAAAAGATCCAGACTTGTAATGTAAACAGAAGGTGGCAGTGTTGGATGAGATCTGTCAACTTCAACTGATTCAAATTTCTTTATACCTAGCGTAGTTCCTATCCATATGTTACCTTTACTATCTTCATAAAAACACATTGGTTTGGACTTTATTTCATCTAAAGAATTTCTAAAATTCTCAAAATGCTTAACTCCGGACCTGTTATACTCATCAACATCAAATTTACTTATTCCATTTTTTGTTCCCAGCCATAGGTTTCCTTTTGAATCAAAATAAATACCATGGAGATTTTTACCAAGGAGGCCATCTTTCTCTGTAATTCTTTCCTTTATTTTCCCGTCCTTGGTAATTTTCCCAAATCCTTCTTCAGAAAAAAAGACCCAGAAATTTTTCTGATTATCCCACTTTACTTTATACAAAACCTTTTCACCAGGAGTCTTCAGTTGTCCATTTGCAAACTTTACATTAGTTTTACTAGTTACACTATAAAGTCCGGACTCATTCTTCATCCATATTTCATTATTTATTCCATGAAATAACTCTTTGTGAGATTGCGGAGTATTATAAAAAGGATAATAAAATTTCTTTCCGTCATATTTACAAACATCAAGCTGGTTTCTGAACCAGATATTGCCATCCTTGTCTTCCATAACAGGCCAAAAAAGTTTGTCATTTTTCAGTCCATCCTGAAGCCCGAATACTTTTAGTTTGCCTCTCTTCAGTCTTGCCAGGCCTCCATAAGTAACAAACCATAATGCCCCATCTTTTGCCTTAAAGATCTGTCTTACTGAATTTAGGTCTTTATCATCACTAAGGCTATACTTTTTAAAGTTCTTACCATCAAATATCCTAATTCCACTGTATTCACTACCGAACCAAATATTTTTCTCATTATCTTCGACAATCGTATTTACATATGTAAAGTCCAGATTATATAGAGCACTTGTCTTGGAAACATAATTTCTCTGAAGCCTTGCCTCCCCACAGTTTGAACCTACCCAAATATTTCCTTCCGTATCTTCAAGAATGTTGTTTATCTTTAGATCCTTGAATTCCTTATTTACTGTTACGAAGCTAAAATGAGATCCATCATACTTATATAGCCCCTCTTTGGTAATTACCCAAATAAAATTATTATTATCCTCATAAAAAGAAAAGATTATATGTTTACAATTCCCTTTTATTGACCCTTTCTTTTCATTTATATCCCACTTAATAACATCACCGTTTCTATTACCAATCCAGATATTT
>JAUZPB010000121.1 GCA_030706145.1 Bacteroidota bacterium | reverse complement strand
TTCTCAATTTTCTTAAATGTTTCCTCAGCAATATTATATTTTTTAAGATCAGAAGGGCTTAAGCTACCGACTTCTGCACTAATGCAGTAGCTTGCAATGTTTTCAAGTTCTTTTATAAATAAGTCAGCAATTTCTTTTATTGTCGAACCATTATGAATTTTATTACTATAGCTCCATTCAAACTGCAGCTGTCCGTTATATACCCCGCCATTAATATCAATGAGTGCTTGTCTTCTGTTTTCATCGCCTGATTCTTTCCCCTTAGGAAGAGATGAAATATTAAATGAGCCAGATGTTTTTTCATCCTGAGCCGAAGAAGGAGAATTAAAATGTCCCAGGTAGTTAAATATTATTTCGGGCTCTTTAAGATCTTCGAATGTTTTTCTTAGGTTAATATCTTCTGAAAGATATTTAATTATTCCAAAGTTTCTTCCTTTTTCCGGTATTTGTCTTAACTGTTCTTTGACTGCTTTTATAGCCTCAGATGTTTCATAAATGCCCTCTAAGTCCAAAGCTGCAGGATATAGATTAGTAAACCAACCGACTGTTCTGGAAACGTCAATATCCTCGAAGGGAAAATCTCTTCCGTGTGCTTCAAGGTTAATAAGAAGTCTGGACTTTCCGGTAAGAGTAGAGAAGCTTCTAGTAAGTGCAGTTAAAAGTAAGTCATTTATATCTGTGCGGAATGCATCATTAGCCTCACTTAAAAGAGTCGCTGTGATCTCTTTACTTAGGCTTACAGACAAACTGCTTGCTGAACTTTCGAAATTATCAGCTTCTATATTGTCCCTTGGGATTTCCGGATAATCTTTTGATAGTATACTTTTCCAATATTTGACTTCATCTATAAACTCATTATTTCTGCTATAGTCAATAAGTTTTTCTGCCCAGATCTTATAAGAAGAAGTCTTATGAGGAAGATGAATTTCCTTGTCTTGCAAATACTGCTTAAGGGAAAGTTGAAGGTCTTCAAAAAGAATGCGCCATGAAACAGCATCCACTACAAGGTGATGAATTACTATAAGCATAAGGTCATCTAATTCATCAGGAGTCTTAAAGTATGCAACTCTTAACAAAGGTGCTTCAGAAATATCCAGATCATTCTGGAGCCTGTTGCAGATTATTTCAACCCTGGAATATAATTCAGTTTCTGCAGAAAGGTCATGGTATTCAATTACCTTACTACTGTCAGGTTTTAGCTCAGAAATCGACTCTTTCCACTCTTTCCCATCAAAAATAAACTGAGCTCGTAGAGCATCATGATGTTCAATTATATGGTTAAAGATCTCATGAACAGCCTTTATATCGAGTGTTGAATTAAGTTCAAACATAACAGACTGGTTATAATGATCAGGCTCATTTAATCTCTGGCTAAAGAACCAGTTCTGTATTGGTGTAAGCGGCAGAATGCCTGTAACAAGTCCTTGCTCAGAAAGAACTTTTTTTACACTACCAGTCTTTAAAGAAAGTTTTTCAATTGTTGGGTTTTGGAAAAGGTCCCTTACAGTAATATCAAAGCCAGACTGATTGGCCCTTGCTATTACCTGCATAGCAACAATAGAATCTCCGCCAAGCTCAAAGAAGTTGTCATGAATACTTATATTTTCAACATTTAAGACCGCTTTCCATATCTTCTGCATTTTCAGTTCATCCGCAGTTCTTGGAGAAATGATGACTCTTGCCTCTGAATTTTCATCTTTAAGAATGAGTTCATCAAGAGCCTTGCGGTTTACTTTTCCATTTGATGTAATTGGAAATGAGTCAAGAAATACAAAGCGTGATGGAATCATATATTCAGGCAGGCGCTCAGAAAGAAGCTTTCGTAAAAGTGCACTATCTTTCATTGAAGCTTCCTTTTTTTCATCTTCATTTTCTTTCAGGCAAAATGCAAGGAGCCTTTTTGATCCATTACTTTCGGTCTTAACTATTGCAAGAGCATCTTTTAAGTGAAGTGTTTCTTTAATTACATTTTCAATTTCACCAAGTTCAATTCTGTATCCACGTATTTTAACCTGAGAGTCGGTTCTGCCAAGGAATTCAAGATCACCACTTTTTAGTACTCTTACCATATCACCTGTTCTATATAGCCTTTGGCCCGGAATGCTAGAAAATGGATCTGCTATGAACTTCTCTGCCGTAAGTGATGCTTTGTTTAAGTATCCTCTTGCAAGGCTAATTCCTCCTATGTAGAGTTCTCCAGAAAGGCCCTGTCCAACTGGCCTTAAGTCTTCATCCAGGACATAGATCCTTGTATTTGGTATTACTCTTCCTATTGGAACTGATCCTTCCGAGGCAAGTGCCTTTGATGCTTCAAATACTATGCAGCCTACTACTGTCTCGGTTGGACCATATTCATTAAAAAGGAGTGTTTCTGGTGCATTACTTTTCCACTTCTCAATCTGTGAGTACGAAAGGTTTTCTCCTCCTATTACAAATGACCTTGTAAGGCCTTTTATTTCACCATCTAGAAGCTGACTAGAAAGTATATCCAGATGAGCTGGTGTTATCTTAATTAAGCTAAAGTCCTTATTTTCCAGAAGTGCCTTTCCAAGAAGTTCAATGTCATTTCCCTCTGGAAGTATCATTACACTCTTTCCCATTATTAAGGCTGGATAGAGGGCTGTAACGGTTGCATCAAAGGCTATGGTTGAGTGAAGAATTGACCCTTTTCCTTCTCTTATTGGATATGCCTCTACTGCCCAGCTTAAATAGCTCCTTAGCCCGCAATGAGTTATCATTACTCCCTTTGGCTTGCCTGTTGATCCTGAGGTATAGATTATATAGGCCAGGTTATCACCTTCTAGCTTTACTTCTGGATTTAATTCATTCCTTGAATTTAATCCATCTTTTTGATTTAGTTCATTCCCATTTAGTTCTTCTTCTCTTAATCCTTCTTCTTCATCAATATAGATTATCTTACTTTTAGTAAGTTCCTTTAGATCATTAGATTCATTTATGTCATTAGATTCTTTTATGTCACTAAATTCCTTTAGAATAACTGAGTACTTCTTCTTTGTTAAGATTATCTCTGGCTTTGAGTCCTCTAAAATATACCTTATTCTCTCCTTTGGATAGCTTACCTCTACTGGTATGTATGCTCCTCCTGACTTAAGTATTCCAAGAAGTCCAACTACAAGCTCTACTGATCTGTCAAGAAATATTGCTACCTTGCAGTCTGGTCTTATTCCTTTGTCTATAAGTCTATTTGCAAGTATGTTTGAATACCTGTTTAGATCACTATAACTTATTTCTTTGTCAAAGGTCTTTATTGCTATTTCTTCTGGCATCTTTTCTACCTGCTTTTCAAATGCCTGATGAACATAGCCTTCTATTAAATCTATCTGCTCTGCCTTGTTTAAGTCTTTTAACAGTCTTTCTTCTTCTTGTCTGCTTAACAGTCCTATCTGACTTATCTGTCTTTCTGGTTCTGATACTGCCTGTTTCAGTATGTTTATATAATGTCCTATCATCTTTTCTATTGTTTCTCTTTCAAATAGATCTCTATTATATTCAAAAGCTCCGGCGATTTTGTCATTATCTTCAAGCATAAAGAGGGTGATATCAAACTTTGCAGTACCGCTGTGAGCTTCAACAGGGCTTATCTGGAACTGTGTAGTTTTTATATTCCTTTTTATGTTAGCTGCGTTTTGTATAACGAACATTACCTGGAATAGAGGAGAATGGCTTAGGTCTCTTACAGGCTGAACAGCCTCAACTACCTGCTCAAAAGGTATATCCTGGTAAGTATATGCCTCAAGAGAAGTTTCCTTAACTTTCTTTAGCAGTTTACTAAAACTAATCTTATTTTCAGCATCATTTCTTATTACTAGAGTATTAACAAAAAATCCTATCAGCTTTTCTGCATCAGTGTTGTTCCTGTTTGCAATTGGTGTACCTATGCAGAAGTCCTCCTGTCCTGAATATTTATACAATAGCATCTGGAAGGCTGCCATAAGCACCATATAAAGTGTAGATCCTTCACTGCGGCATATGTTTTTAACTTCCTGGGATAATTCTTCTGAGAATTCAAAAGTCGCAAAGCTGCCGTTAAATGTCTGAACTGCGGGCCTAGCATGATCTACCGGGAGGCTGATCATCGGAACAATTCCTTCAAGTTTATTTTTCCAATAATTCAGCTGTTTCTGCAGTATCTCACCTTTTAGCCAGTCCCTCTGCCAGTATGCATAGTCGGCATATTGAACCGAAAGATCCTCTAGTTCAAGATCAGAATTTGCCAGCAGGCTTTCGTAGGTTAAAGATATCTCGCGGAACATAATTCCAGTAGACCAGTCATCTGAAATAATGTGATGAATTATCATAAGCACAATAAATTCATCTTTTTCTGTTTTGATAAGATTAAAGCGGAATAAGGGAGCCTCTGTTATCTTAATTGGAGTTTTAGCCTGTTTATCTAATATCTCTTCAACAGCTTTGTTCTTTTGTATCTCTTCGTAAGAGCTAAAATCTATAAATTCAATTTTTACTTCGAATTCTGGAAGTACAATCTGTCTTGGAATTCCTTCTTCAGAAATAAAAATAGTTCTTAGGACCTCATGGCGTTTAATAACAAAGTTAAGGCTCTTCTGAAGAGTCTCAAAGTCCACTTCACCTTTAATTTTATAAATTTCAGGAATATTATAAAATGGGCTATCTGGTTCAAGCTGCTCTAAAAACCATAGTCTCTGCTGAGCAAATGAAAGAGGAAGCTTTTGATCCCTTGATACTTTCATTATAGGTGGAATGGACAAGCCTGAAGAAGCGGCCTTTGATCTTTCAACTACTTTAGCAAGAGAAGCCACGGTTGGGTTCTCAAATATACTTCTTAGTGGAATGTCCACATTGAAGGTTTCTCTAATGCGGGAAATTACCTGTGCAGCAAGGAGTGAATGGCCTCCCAGGTCGAAGAAATTGCTAAAAATGCCAACTGGGTTTTCTGCCAAAAGAACATCGGCCCAAATATTTGCAATAAATTCCTCTACAGGATTTTGAGGACTTACGTAATTATCCTTTATCTCTTCACCTGCAGTATCTTCAGGGATGGGCAGTGCCTTGCGGTCGACCTTGCTATTTGGTGTAAGAGGCATAGAATTTAGTATTACAAAGGCAGAGGGCACCATATAGTCTGGCAGTTTATCAGACAATATTTTTTTGAAATTTACCTGTTTTATTTCTTTATCAGAAAGGACAAGATAAGCAACAAGACGTTTATTTCCAGGCTTATCCTCTCTTGCTATTACAACAGCTTCTTTTACAAATTCAATTTCCGTAAGAGCAGATTCAATTTCACCAAGTTCAACCCTAAAGCCACGAAGTTTCACCTGGTTGTCAATCCTTCCTAAAAACTCAATATTACCATCATCAAGGAATCTTGCCATATCGCCTGTTTTATATAGTCTTTCGCCCCCGATTTTTGAAAACGGATCTGGAATAAATCTTTCAGAAGTAACTTCAGGTCTGTTATGGTAACCTCTTGCAACACCAAGTCCGCCTACATAGAGTTCACCTCTTACGCCTATAGGGACCGGATAGAGATATTTATCTAAAATATATAGTTTCATATTTGCAAATGGTTTTCCAATCGGGACCAGGCGTTCATCTGAAAGAGAGAGGTTATCATCTTCATAGAAAGAGCTGTCAATTGTAGCTTCAGTTAATCCAAAAGAGTTAACAAGTCTTGTATTGCTACCACAGAATTTTCTAAACTTTCTATATTCACCTACATACCATATATCAGAGCCTGCAATCAAAAGATTGAAGAAATCCAACATTCTGCCGGTTTTTTCGACATAGTCAATAAGGTTTCTTAATACTGCAGGTACGAACTCAGCAATATTGACTTTTTCTTTTAGCATAAGGTCATATAACTTTTCTGCATCTAAGAGAATCTCTCTAGGCGTAATGATCAGCTTGCCACCTGAGCAAAGAGCACGTGTCCAGTCACCGGAAAACACGTCAAAAGAAAAGCTTGCCATCTGCAGGTGGTTTCTGCTTCTGGAAAGGAGTTCATAAGATTCCTGCCAGCTAAGTGCGGCATTAACAAGGCTTATATGAGGAATCATTGTTCCTTTTGGCTTACCTGTTGAACCTGAGGTATAGATCTGGTAGGCAAGGTTTTTCTCATCTATTTCTATGCATGGATTTTCACTGCTCAGAGAATCAATCTCACTCCAGTTTTCATCAATAAGTATTACGTTACCCTTATAACCGGGCAAAATTCCAAGCAGGCTTTTTTGTGTTATTAGCACACTTACCTTTGCATCTTGAAGCATAAAGTTTAAGCGATCTTCAGGGTAAGATGAGTCGAGTGGAAGATAAGCCCCGCCAGATTTTAATACACCAAGAACAGCTACCATCATTTCAGTCGAGCGGTCAAGACATATTGCAACGGCCTGCTCAGGTTTAACTGAAAGCTGAATAAGCCTATGGGCAAGTTTATTTGCCTTTTGGTTAAGTTCCTTATAGGTAAGTTCTTTATCATTATAGACAACTGCTATATTATTTCCCGAAGTTAGTACTTGCTTTTCAAATAGTTCATGGATCTTTGCTCCTTTTGGTCTTAAGGAAGTATTGCTATTCCACTGGTAGACAATTTTCTCATTTTCAGTTTTATCAAAAAGACTAATATCTGAGACTCTCATTAAAGGATTTATAGAAATGCTCTTTAATATTTGAATATAATGAGAGAGCATCCTTTCTATAGTTGAGCTAAAGAAAAGATCAGTATTATATTCTACCGATACATCAAGTCCCGAAGAATTCTCACTTACAGATATTGTAAGGTCTGTAGTTGAAGTTCCCATTTCGACATCAAGCTCCTTCAGAGTAATTCCGGGGACGATTTCCATTGGCGAAGGAGAATTCTGCAGAATAAACATTACCTGGAAAAGGGGAGGATAGCTCATGTTCCTATCGGGCTGCAACTGCTCGACTAAAAGTTCAAATGGCAGATCCTGATTTTCATATGCTGAGATTGTAACTTCACGAACGCGGTTTAGAAGATCAAGAAAGCTTGGATTGCCCTCAAGCTTAGTTCTTAGTACAAGTGTATTAATAAACAGGCCAATAATATTTTCAAATTCTTTTCTTGTCCTGTTTGCAATTGGGGTGCCAACACTAATATCCTCATCATTACAATACCTATAGAGCAGTATATTCAAAGCCGAGATCAGTACCATAAATAAAGTACTGTTCTCGTTCTGGCAGAGTTTCTTTATTGAGTTTGTCAGCTCTTTTGGTATAACAACAGAAGTTGTTGTCCCTTCATTTGTCCATACAGCAGGTCTTGGTTTATCTATCGGAAGTTCAAGAAGCGGCGGTTTACCCTGAAGCTGTCCTTTCCAGTAGTCTAATTGTTTATTCAGTACTTCTCCTTCTAAATAACCCTTTTGCCAGTATGAGTAATCCACATACTGATATTCAAGTTCAGAAAGAGGGCTCTGTTCATTACTTAAGAAAGCTTTATAAAGGAAGCTTATCTCTTTTGTAAGGACTCCCATTGACCAGCCATCAGATATTATATGGTGCATTGTAAAGAGCACAATGTTCTCTGTCTCACTAACAAGTAATACAGATACTCTGAAAAGGGGCCCGGTTGAAATGTCAAAAGGCTTCCTGGCTTCTTCTCTTGCAAGGCGAGCGGTTGTACTATCTATTTCTTCAGCACTGGTATTTCTAAGGTCAATAGTAGTAAATGGAAGGTCAATGCTGCGTGAAATTATCTGCTGGGGTATACCGTTAATTTCCTTAAAGGTTGTTCTTAAAGCTTCATGTCTGTTTAATATTTCTTTAACGACTTTTCTGAAGATCTCAACGCTAAATGTTCCAGTAATTTTGATAGCCATAGGTATGTTATAATATGGGCTTCCAGGCTCGAACTGGTCTAAAAACCACATTCTCCTCTGTGCAAAAGAAAGTGGATATGACTGCAGTTCCCCTTCAGGCTTTCTTTCAATTTTCTGGATAGAATATTGTCCATATTTTTCCTCTTTTACCCTGTCAATTTCACTTGCCAGATCGCAAATAACCGGCCTTTCAAACAATACTCTTAAAGGAATTTCTACGTGCATCTGCTCTCTAATTCTTGAGATGAGCTGAGTTGCAAGAAGTGAGTGACCACCAAGTTCAAAGAAACTATCTAAAATGCCAGGCGTAGGAATATTCATCAAACTTTCTATAATACTAACAAGAGTCTCTTCTGTTTCAGTCTTAGGCGCAACATATTCGTTGCCAGACTGCCTTTCTGAAAGGTCGATCTTAGGGAGAGCCTTTAGATCAACTTTGCCACTAATATTTAGAGGCATTTTATCAAGACATATAAAAGCAGAGGGGATCATATACTCAGGCAGGCTTTTCTTAAGATAAGATTTAAGTTCAAGACTGCTTAACTGCTCATTGTCTTTTAATACATAGTAAGCCGCTACGACTTTTTTACTTAAATTATCTTCTTTTGCAGTTACTATTACATCTTTGATCTTTTCATTCTGATGGAGCAGAGTTTCAATCTCACCAAGCTCAATTCTAAAGCCGCGCACTTTTACCTGATGATCTATTCTTCCCAAGTACTCAATATTTCCATCCTCATTATATTTAACCAGGTCGCCTGTTCTGTAAAGTCTTGAACCTTTAGATGTACTAAATGGATTTGGTATAAATTTTTCAGCCGTGAGCTCTGGTCTTTTAAGATATCCACGTGCAAGACCTGCCCCCTCAACGCATAATTCGCCAGCAATGCCAATGCCGCAAAGCTGATCATATTTATCAAGCACATAGAGTTTGAAATTATTAAGCGGGCGTCCAATAGGAGGATCTTTATGCAGAGGGTGATTTTCACAAAGATAAATTGAAGCACAGACTGTAGTTTCTGTAGGGCCATAAGCATTAAAGAATCTTCTATTTACCGACCATCTATTTACAAGTTCTTTAGAGACAGCTTCACCAGCAGTTACAATAGTATGAAGACTCTTAAGCTGTTTTTGTGGAATAACTGCAAGTACTGAAGGAGGAAGAGTAACAATTGATATCTCTTCCAGCTCAAGCATTCTTCCAAGTTTTTCACCTGAGGAGATGACATCTTTTGTTGTCAGGCTTAAAGCAGCCCCGCTGAGAAGAGCCATAACAATTTCCCATACTGAAGCATCGAAGCTTAAAGATGAGAACTGAAGAACGCGGGAACCTTTTTCAAGACCAAAGATTTCTTTTTGCGATGATGCAAGGTTACAAAGCCCCTGATGCCTGAGCATAGTACCTTTTGGTTTTCCTGTAGAACCCGAGGTATAAATAACATAGGCAAGGTTATTCGTATCAACATTTACATTTAAGTTAGCTTCCGATTCCTTTTCAATTTCATTCCAGGCATAGTCAATATTAATGCTAACTACATTTTCAATTTCCTGAGTTGATGTACTATCGATAGAGGTACTATCTATTGCTCTGCCACCATAGACCAAAAGGCGGATAGCTGCATCATTTATAATGTAAGATATTCTATCTTTTGGATTAGCCGGATCTATAGGAACAAAGGCTGCTCCTGCCTTTAAGACACCCAGAATAGCTACTATCATCTCAACAGATCTTTCTGTAATTATTCCGACCAGATCCTCTTTTTGAAGGTTAAACCGCTTGAGATAGTGTGCAAATTTATTAGCCTTATTATTCAACTGCTGATATGTAAGCTCAATAATTTGACTTTGCTCATCTTTTCTAAATCTTACGGCTGTAGCATCAGGCATCTGAAGGGCCAGATTCTCAAAGCACTCATGTACAGACAGCTTATCAGGGTATGATTTCTCGGTCTTATTCCAATTAAAAAGAAGCTTGTCTTTTTCGTCCTTTGTTAAAAAATCAATATCAGAGATATACTTTTCTTCGCCTGAAACTATGGTTTCAAGTATATTAATGTAGTGCTCAAGCATCCTTTCAATCGTTGAATTGAAGAATAGGTCAGTATTATATTCAACTTCAACATTCAAACCTCCCATGGCTTCTGTTATTATCATTGAAATATCGAAGTTTGATGTTTTGTTTTTAATGGGCATTGCCTCCAGGCTAATATCATAAGATCTTTTAACATCGAAAGGCAGGTTTTGAAATACAAACATTACCTGAAATATTGGCAAGTGACTTAGGTTTCTTTCGGGCTGAAGCTCTTCAACGAGGCGTTCAAAAGGCACATGCTGATTTTTATAAGCTTCAAGTGTTACTTTCCTTGTATTTTCAATTAGTTCATTAAAAGTTTTAATATTTTCGAATCTGCACCTAAGGGCAATATTATTTACAAAAAAGCCAATTAGCCCTTCAAGTCCAGTTTGTATTCTTCCTGCAATGGGGCTGCCAATTACGATGTCATCCTGCCCAGAATATTTGTGCATAAGCAGCTTAAAGGCTGAAAGCATTACCATAAAGAGAGTTGCACCGCGGTCAATGGAAAGCTTTTGTAATTTTTGTCTTAGGCCCTCACTTATAAATAATGTTTTACTATCTCCGTTTGTAGTCTGTACTGAAGGTCTTGTTTTATCTACAGGAAGGTTAAGCATCTGAGGAATATCAGATAGCTGATCTTTCCAGTATTGTATTTCCTTAAGGAACAGTTCATCAGACATTAGTTTCTGCTGCCACTGTGCATAATCTGAATACTGAAGAGGCAATTCCGGAAGCTTTACTGAAATGCCCTGATGTTTCTCATAGAGAAGTTTTAACTCATTAAAGAATATTCCAACTGACCATCCATCTGTAATTATATGGTGCATAACTGCAACAAAGATATGCTCATTTTCATTAAGGGTGATAACAGCGAACTTGAATAGGGGGAGATTTGAAAGGTCAAAGGAAAAAGCGTTTAAAGAGTCTATTATTTCTTCAACTTTTGACTGAAGCATTCTTTCATCTTCTATTTCCGAGATGTCAATTATTTCAACCTCAGAAGTGTACTTTTCTGTGATATTTAAGTATGGCCTGCCCCCTTTTTCCATAAAAAAAGTCCTAAGGATCTCATGGCGGTCAATCATATCGTTAAGCGCCATTTTCAGGACATCAGTTGAGAATTTACCTTTAATTTTAATAGCTGCAGGGATATTATATGAAGAGCCTCCGGGGCGTAGTTTTTCGATAAACCAGAGCCTCTGCTGTGAAAATGATAGTTTAAGCTCCTGCTGCTGCCGCGGCGCCTTTTCAATTACTGACAAAATATTTTCACTGCTATTTATCCTGCTGTCGATCTCCTGCGCTAACTGCCTGAGGTCTCTTGAAGTAAATATTTTCTCAAGCGGCAGTTCGATCTTAAATATGTCACGTATCCTCGAAAGGAGCTGTGTAGCAGAAAGAGAATGTCCGCCTAGCTCAAAGAAATTATCTTTACTGCTAACCTTTTTAATTTTTAATACACTCTTCCATATATTGGCAAGAAGTTCACAAGTTTCATTTAATGGCAATAGTTCTTCTTCTACAGTCTCTATTTCTTCCGGATCAGGAAGGGCTTTCCTATCAAGTTTTCCGTTGTGAGTAAGAGGAAGTTCATTTAAGTAAACAAATGCTGATGGTAACATAAAATCAGGGAGTCTTCCTGAAAGGTCATTTCTTATCTGCGCCCTGTCAAGTTCAATTCCATCTTGCAAAATTATATAGGCAACAATCTTTTTATTTCCATTTTCATCCTGGCGGTCAACTACAGCGCATGACTTAACATAGTCCAAGGCCTTTAGAGCTGACTCAATTTCTTCAAGTTCAATTCTGAATCCTCTTAACTTAACCTGGTTATCAATTCTTCCTTTGAACTCAATTGTCCCATCACTTAAGTAGCATCCAAGGTCACCTGTTTTATAGAGTCTTGCTCCAGGGAGCATTGAAAAAGGATCTGCTACAAATTTTTCAGCTGTAAGTGCCGGCTGATTTAAGTAGCCCCTTGCCACTCCCATTCCGCCTATATAGATTTGTCCCGTAATTCCTGCAGGAAGGGGATTAAGGTTCTTATCAAGTATGTATATTTTTGCATTCTTAATTACTTTTCCGACAGGTACAGTATGTGTTCTGTAATTGTTTTTGCCTACTTGCATCCATGCTGCACCTACTGTAGTTTCAGTTGGTCCATAGCCATTAAATAAGTTATGGTTCATACTCCACTTATCAGCTATTTCCCACTTGCATGTCTCGCCAATAGAGATAATGCTTTTGAAACTATCAAGGTCTTTATTTTCCATTACATTAAGTACGGCAGGAGGAAGTGTAGCAACACTGATCTTTTCATTTTTAATTAGAGAAGAAAGGTCTTCAACTGAAATAACTTTTTCTCTGTCAGCAAGATAGAGTGTGGCCCCGCTAAGGAGCCCAAGAAATATTTCAGCAACAGAAGCATCAAAGCTGAAAGAAGCAAACTGAAGAACGCGGCTAAAGTTATCAACTGTGAAGTCATCTATCATTCGTTTAATAAAGTTGCAGAAGCCTTTATGTTCAAGCAAAGTTCCTTTTGGTCTTCCGGTTGAGCCTGAAGTATAGATTACATAGGCCAGGTTCTGGTTTAATACTTTTACAGATGGATTTTCTTTGCTCTCTTTTTCAATATCCTGCCAGCTGCTATCAAAATATATAGTATCCACATTTCCAGTAAATACAGAGGAATACTTCTCCTTTGTAATAAGGGTCTTGCATCCTGAATCTTTTATCATATAGTTCAGGCGGTCCTCAGGATATGACGGGTCAAGAGGAAGGTATGCGGCGCCGGACTTTAATACACCCAAGATCGAAATTATCATTTCAAATGAGCGTTCAACAGATATACCTACAATGACTTCAGCTTTTGCTCCATAGTTTATAAGGTAGTGTGCCAGCTGATTGGCTTTTTCATTTAACTCGCTGTATGTCATTGTGCTGCCATTATACTTTAAGGCAGTTAATGCGCCATAATCCTTTGCACACTTTTCAAACCAGCTGTGGATAAGTTGTTCTTCAGGAATTGGAGCCTCGCTCTTATTCCACTCATACAATATCATATTTCTCTGATCTTCAGATAAGATATCTGATTGCAGGATTAGTCTTCCAGGATCTGATACAAATTGTTTAAGAATATTGGTAAGGTGATCCAAAAAGTACTGTATCTTAGATTGGCTGAATATCAGGCTGTTATAAGCTATCTCGAAAGAGAGCTCATTACCCGGATAAACTACAAATGTAAGAGGATAGTTTGTTTCCGAATAAGATTCAACCTTGCTTATTTGAACCGCAGTATTTTTTTCTTTTAGGGATTTGTCAACCGGGTAGTTCTCAAAAACAAGTATACTGTCAAATAACTGTGATCCCTTTTCAATGCCTGACCATTTCTGTATCTCAAAAAGAGGTGCATAGTCATATTGAAGCATCTGCGCCTGTTCAAGCTGGATACTCTTTAAACATTCAAGAACGGTTG
>JAUZPB010000120.1 GCA_030706145.1 Bacteroidota bacterium | reverse complement strand
TTAACAAGTGACAACACAGAGCAGTACAAACTCCAAAAGCTAGAAGATATGCACTTATATTCACAAAATATTGGTGGAATTGAGATAAAGGGTAATTTAGAAGAGCTTTATATTTATTTTATTGTAGCAATAGTAATACTTTTAATTTCATGCATAAACTTTATAAATATTACAATATCTAGTTCTTCAACAAGGCTTAAAGAAATTGCATTAAGGAAGACGTTAGGTGCAGACAGAAAACAATTAATCTATCAGTTTTGCGGTGAATCGCTGCTGATTGTATCCATTTCTGTGGTATTTTCAATGGCTCTGACAACTTTATTGCTCCCAGTTTATAATTCAGTATGGGGAATTAAAGTTACAGGAAATATATTCTTGAGGGCAGACGTAATAATTGCTGTGATATCTCTTAACATTATAATATCAGTAATATCAGGAGCTTACATTTCCTTCTATGTGTCAAGAATGAGTCCTGCAAAAATATTTGGCGGGGCTGTTTCAGTCGGTGTAAAGAGCAGTTTTGTAAGATATGCATTAGTATTAGTGCAGTTTACAGTTGCACTAGTAATGATAATATATGTTGAGATTATTCATTCTCAATATTTGCATATAAAAAACAAAGATCTTGGGTTTAATGCAGCTTCACTACTCCAAATAGAACTATCAAAATATGCAAATAAAGACAAATATGAACTGTTTCAGAATATTGCAAAGGAAAATCCGCTTATTGAAAATGTCTCTGGGGCATCAGTCATATTTCCCAAGAAAAATATAACTTCTGACCTCTCGGATAATAAAGAGAGATCTGATAAACAAATTACGAATGAAAATTTCTGGTTTGTAGATCCAAACTTTATAGATGTATTAAAATTAAGACTCAATAAAGGTAGAAACTTTACATCTGAAATAACTTCTAAAATGAATGATGAAGTAATCTTAAATAAAAAGGCTGCAAATGTATTAGGTTGGGCAAATCCGGTTGGGAAAACTATTTATAATGAGGTAACTAATAAAAATTATATCATTATTGGGATTGTTGATAACTTCCATTTTGAAAACCTAAAGATGGATGTTAAGCCAGTTGTCTTAGCAATAAATAAAGGCCTGCTTACAAATATTATAATCCGCGTAAGGCAGAAGAATACTAGTCAGGCAATTAAATACTTAAATGGAATTTGGAATAATATATTTCCAGAACAGCCGTTTAATTATAACATTGTAACTGACAAGTTCAAACAAATGAATAATAGTTTGAATAATTTATTCTATTTGTTTTCCTATTTCTCAGTAATAGCCATTGTAATAGCATTCCTGGGAATTATTGGCCTGTCGTCATTTTCAATTGAAAAAAGGAAGAAGGAAATTGCAATAAGGAAAGTGCTAGGTGCAAATCCATTCGAGATTATAAAAGTAGTATCAAAAGAATGCATTATAATGTCCATTGTATCCAATCTTATTGGCTGGCCTGTTGCTTATTATATAATTGAAAAGTGGCTTGGAAGCTACGCAAGTAGAATAGATGTCAAGCTTGAATATTTCATCATTCCAAGTATAATGATTATACTAATTACATTTTTGACAGTTGCATTTCAAATATTAAAGACTATCTCAAAAAATCCAGCAGACTCACTAAATACGGAATGATAATAGAAAATATTTAACTGATTTATATATCGCTTAATATTTCATATAATATTAATTCTTATAATGACAGGGAGGAAAGAGAAATAGACGATGGCCGTAATCAAAGATAAAGATTTTATTATCTGAACAATCTAGTATCTGAACAATCTAGTTTTTTCTGAATCTGAAATCTGTCATTAGGAGCCAGAAATTAACAAACTCACTGTCAATATTTCCTAGCCTTACTATTTTAGTTGGCTGCTCCCTTAAATACCTGGCAAGGCAGCAGTCAAGGGGAATATCAAGGCGGCACAAATTAAACTTCCCACCTTCAGAACTGATCAAAATTGAAATAGGGATATCCTTTAGTTTGCTATTTAACCTGATCTGATTAATATACTTTCCACCTGAGAGATGGTATGTTTCTGAGTCCAGGATCAATACATCCGGGTTTTGTGTCTCTTTATCTATGAGGTATGAAAGTGCTTCAGAATAATCAAAGAATGGCGTTATTCGAAATGGAATATGAATATTTTTCAGCATTTCACAGACCATTGGCAGGTCAAGGTTATTTTTATCTATCATTACGATATTAACCGTTTTTTTTGATTCCATGGCTTTTCCCTCCTTAGAAAAAAAGAGAAAAATTATAAAATCAGAGACCCGATTATTTCACATTTCAAAGTATGGAACTAAAACATGTAAAATCAAGGTATTAGCAGGTACACTTTGAATTATACTGAAAATTAAACTATTTTATTATCTGTTCGTCCAATCATAAGTAAAATATAAATGTTGGGGGAGCTATGCAATTACCATTTACAGTTGAAGATTTCTTAGATGTATTTACAAATTACAATCTGGCTGTTTTTCCTGCTCAGGTGCTGCTGAACATTTTAGCTGTTGTAATAATTGTCCTTTCTATCTGGAAATCAAAGCATTCAAATACTATTACAGGGGTAATATTAAGTTTTCTCTGGCTGTGGACCGGAGGTGTTTATCATCTTATATTCTTTTCCAGGATCAATCCAGTAGCAAAGGTTTTTGGAGTATCTTTCATTCTCCAAGGTTTAATATTTTTATATTTCCTTTCCATACAAAACAGGTTTAGTTTTAAGTTTACTAGAGATTTTAAGGGGATAACAGGTGCAATTTTCATATTTTATGCCCTTGTAGTTTATCCTATGCTGGGTCTTTTATTTGGGCATACTTATCCTGCTAATCCAACCTTTGGGCTGCCTTGTCCAACTACGATATTTACATTTGGACTATTGCTGTGGAGTGAAGAAAGGCTTCCTTTCTATTTATACATTATTCCTTTCTTATGGTCATTATTAGGCTTTTCTGCTGCTCTAAAGCTTGGGATTTTAGAAGATACTGGGTTGCTTATCGCAGGCTTAGCCGGGACAATGATTTTGTTATTTTGGAACAGAAAGAAAACTCAACTAGCCAGACTGTAAAATGATGATTAGTTTACTTCTCCCCCCAGCAGCATGGACCGGAAATTCCTTTATGGGGGGGAGTATTCTAAAGAAAACAGCAGTCTTGCAAGAAAATATTTTATTTACTTCATAGATCCTCGTGCAGTCATTGTTCTGTGATAATATTCCTTTTAGCAGCATTTGAAATAAAATTTGTGTTAAAATTGCTTTTCAGATCCGCTTTATAGAATTGCAGAAGCTCATGGGCAATTTTTTCCCATGAGAAAACATCAATAGCTCTTTGCCTGCCTGATCTAGTAAATTCCATTTTTAAGTTGTTATTTAATAAGAAAATCTCCATACTCTTAAAGAGCTCTATAGCGTCATTTCTTTCTACAGTAAAGCCGTTTTTATTATTTTCTACTATTTCAGTTATCCCTCCACTTTTTGTAGTAACTACAGGGACTTCAGCTGCCATAGCCTCTGCCACAGGTATACCGAAGGGCTCATGCCATACTGAAGGAAATACAAAGATATCTGCGGAATTATAAAAATTGACCAGATCTGAATGATCGACTGCTCCATGGAACCTGACCTTGTCTTTTAATTCTGGCTTTATCTGGTCCTTTACATATTGGACATAATCATTATGCCCCAAATAAAAGTGCGCCAGATCCTGGACAATTTTCTCCTTATCTAGTTCAATTATGTATGAAGAGGCGCCTAGTGGGCCGGCTATATCCAGTTCAATATCCGGGTATTTGGACGCTAGTAAATTGAAAGCCTCAACTAAAACATGAACCCCTTTTTCTGGTGATACTCTGCCGACAAACAGTAGTCTTTTCTTTTTGTTAGAATTAGCCTCATCTTTTTTTATTTCTCTTTGAAAGACTTCTGTATCTACTCCATTATAAAGAGTTTCGAAACGGTTACTTAAAGACGGGAATTGCATTTTATTTCTGTTAGTAACAAAGCCACTGCAGCTAAGTATTAAGTCAGCTTTACGTAAGCGCGGCTCAATTACTTTTTTATCGATCTGTGTTAGCCACTCACAGTTCATATGAAGAATAATCCTTATAGAGGGATTAAAAAAACGGATCACAGGGACAAACTGTGAATAGTTATGGATATGAGCGACCTGGCATTTTTGTCTCCTTATATCAAGGGCAATAAGGGTTGCATATATGATATAATATAACTGGAAAGCAAAAATCGGCATTCTTTTCATCCTGTCCGGAATGATGATCTTTAATATTTTAAGTACAGCTTTAGTAAAATAATCATCGGGGAAAACAGGAATATACCTAAATTTCAATTTGTCGCTCTGGTATTTAGGTTGTTCAACGTTTGGATTTTTTCTTCCATAGATAACAATATCACAGAATTTACTAAGAGGCCGTGCAAGTGCAAGTGTAATTATTCCTAAGGATGTATTTTCGCCAATTCCGTCTCGTGGTTGAGTAATAATAGCTGCTTTCATATATACCTAAGTTTTTATTCAAAAGACTTCGATTCTTTATCCGCATCTTTATTTTGTCAGTATCTTTTTTTGTTAATTGAGTTTCTAGCCTGAATAAAAAGTATAGCTATAAATTCTCAGAGCAATTTTGCCTTTGATCACATTCGGGATATTCAGATAAGATACTGTGAAAAGGATACTCTCAGGCATGTGAACTTGCTTGTATTTTGGTGAATGGCCTGAAAGGCAGGATGTTCAGATTGAATAAGAACCGGATAACCTGGATAAAGCCTTATTTCATGGGGCAAGAGAAAGTGGATTAGGTCTGCTGCGTGATCTGCATGATCGATTATTAATGGCAAATTAGGTTGAAATAAGTTATACTATAATAAAACAAGCGGCTCTAGCACTTTTTGTAAAAAATATTTATAAAAAAAGTACTCAAAAATGCAGAGATTTTTTTTGTAAAATATTTTATATTTAGGCGAAAATAGTTCGGTCAATAGATCAAGCAGTAAGATCAGAAATACAGGCATTGTAATCACTAAAATAGTGAGGTATTCAATGAAAGCAATAATACTGTTATTCTGTATCGGACTAATTGTTGGATGTTCTTCAACCATACAAGAAGATTCGTCAATAACCCGGCCCGAATTATTAGAGCGCTATCCACTTCCTTCAATTCCATCTAAAGTCGATATTATCCGCTTTACTCTTGATATGAGAATCCTGATCGATGAACATGGAGTTGTTAGGAATGTTCTTCTTCAGAATAGCATTGGAGATGAAGCATGGGACAAACTTGCAACTGGCTCAATAATGAAGTGGAAATTTACTCCTGCTCTATATGATGGGAAGCCTTACAAGGTTTGGGTCAGACAGCAGGTAAGCATTAAGCTTGATGAACCAGTTTATATGACTCTTGCCGAGATCATGTGCGATAGTTATGAAGATGCCAGCAGAGTAGTGGAGGCACTTGATAAGGGAAAAGACTTTGGTGAATTGGCAAGTCAGGTATCAATCGGGCCATCCAAGGTCAAGAAAGGGGTCCTGGGAAAAGTCGATATTCACTGCTATTCAGACGAAATTGCTTCTGCTCTGAAAAGACTAAAGGTTGATGAACATTCAGATCCTCTGCATTACGGTCAGAAGTTCGTTATATTTAAAAGAATTTCTGAGACTCTTGAGTAAGCAGGCAATTGAGCTTTTACTTGAAAAAAAACCGTGATTTTCAAAGTGAGGCCTTTTGCCCAAAAGAACTTCTTTTTTAGGTAAAAAACACATCTGCATTACCTTCGGGGAATAACAATCCATTTTTACGAGCAAAAGTTAGAATCAAGGAATGAATTTGATATCTTATTCATAATAAATGGTGACTTTTAAAGAAAAAGTTATATTTTAGAAATACTATTCATCTACAAAATAAGACAACCGGAGGTCGGCATGAAACTCGGTAGTTTTTTATTCCTTATCTGTCTGTCAGTTGCTGTATTTGGTCAGCATACTTCAAAAACGAGTAATCCAAAGAAAACATCTCAAGTCCAGGAGCAAACCTCAGATGAAAAAAAGCAGAGCGCAGAAAAATATATTCAAAAATTCCTGGAATTCACAGAAAAGACATATGAGGTTTTCACTGATGAGATCGAGCAATACCTAAAGCGCCCCGATGCATTTATACCTAATGATGAGGAAGGCAAGGTGGTCTCTGAGCTTCAGAAACAAGCTTTGGATGACGTATCAAGAGTAAAGGCAAAGGCCCGTTACAAATTCTGCAAGACTCCTGAAGATACAGCATCACTAGGCAAAGACTTGATTTTAATTGAAAGCCGTTTCCTTTTACATTTTGACAGTACTGCAAGCAGAATTAAAGAAACTAATAAGCTGCAATTTGCAAAAGCAAAAGAACTGCCAGAAGAGCAATTAGCTTCTCTTGTTAAAAAGAATAAAACAGCATTTAATACGACGATGAAGAAGCTATCGGATATTTGTGATAAGGTTGGCGGGCAATATGAAGAGTATATCAGATGCAATATGATACGTGAAGCTCTTAACCAGTCAGGTTCAGAACCAGTTAGCTGGTAAAAAAAGTGAAATTCTCCTTATAGCATTTTATTGCAATGCCCAGGAGCTGCTAAGCTTAGCAATCTTACCTGTAATTACTGGCTGGCAAGCTTAAAATGCCATTCATTAGTTCCAGATACTCAAATGAATCTTCTGGCTTAGGAAAAAATCCGTCTATTCCAAGCTGATTTGATCCTAGAGCTCCTTTTGCATTTTGCCCTGAAACTATCATAATGATAATACTATTTGGAAAAAGAAAGTTTTGCTTCATATCAGAAAGAACATCATAGCCACTTTTACCAGAGAGATCATCCCTGAGAATGATTAGTTCCGGATCTTTTCTTTTAATAATCTCTTTTAGCTTTGAGAGGTAATCAGCCTTATCTGTCCGGTTATTAATTACAGTGAGTCTGTATTTCTTGCCTTTTGCAAGAATGATCTCGCTGATCACTTCAATTTCTGCAAGGTCATCATCAATCAATATAATATCCATTTTTTTACCCATCTTTTATTTCGGAAAGACTAATTCTGATTTTATATTTGCAGAGAATGAAAAGTAATTTACCAGGTTTATTAAGAAGCTAATAAAAAACTAGCGATGTGTGGTAGAAAATTCCGGGTGATGGGTCATAATAACCAGTCAGCAGTCATTTCTTTCGATAAAGAAATAAATAAAAAATTTTACAGATAAAAATATTTATATACTAGAAGGATTCACCAATACCGAAATGAATTGTAACATTATCTCTCAGGATTTTTTTTGCATATCTTGTAATGAGATCTCTCTTGTCTTCCGGGTCAATAATCTGAAATCCAAAATCTAACCTGAAAGGTGCAAAGGATGAATAATATCTTAAACCAAATCCAGCTGCAACAGCAAAACTATTAAAAGATACTTCTTTATAACCTTCCCATGCATTTCCAAAGTCAATAAAAGAAGCCATACCGAATTTATCAACGATCCTGTTTCTGCTTTCAAAGGAACCTTCCAAAAGGAACGTGCCGCCAACTGGAATTCCTCTTATCAGGTGGTCAGAAATATCATTTCCCGACTGAATGGCCTGCATTATGGGGTTATAGTCTAATTTATCTTTTGGCTTTAAGCCTCTTGCACTCCAGCCACGAACTGAGTTGCTTCCACCAGCGGTAAAGCGTTTATTTAGAGGAACTATGCTCTTATCACCAGCATAAGCCTGCAGATATCCGGATTTGAGTTTTATACCAAAGGCTGAAAGAGGTGATCTATAGATTGAAGGGAAAACAGAAAAAGAGGTAATTACTCTATAAAACTGACTTTTGGGTTCAGTTCCTATTCCAATTTTGTTTAGAAGGTAGGGAAGTATGTTAGCTTCTTCCACAGTAAAAGAGAGGTTATATCCTTTCGTAGGGAAAATAAGATCATCGGTTTTATTTATGAAAATATCAGTTCCAATTATGGAAGTTAATTCCCAGTTATTCTGTAATTGAAGGTTATTTTTTTCTTTTAGCTTTTGTAATATATTTTTTGCGCTATCAACTTCAATATTCCATTTATCTTTGAATAGCTTTTCTATGTAACTTTCCTGGAAATCGTATTGAGAGCCGTCGATTGAGTAAAATAGCCTAAATGAACTGAGGTAAACATATTTGGGAAGCTCAAAATCGAAGCTTAGCTTGGTTCCGACAGAACTTGACTTATACTCTTCCTTTTTGTTTATTGTCCAATACGCCTCAATTTTATTGGAAATTGGTTCTTCAAAAAAATAAGGTTGCTCAAGAGCAGCACGAAGGTCGAAAAAACCGTTAATAGGGTTATCAGCATTAAAAAACTTGTGAAGATTTGAAATTACATCTTTCCTAAAGAAATCCTGCACTGCAATATTACCGGAAAAGGTAAAGTTGCGGGCATTGCCCAGGAAATTCTTATGAGAGAAAACAGCACCAACTCCAAAGTTAAATGAGTTATCTACGTTATTGAGTATTAGTTCAGGAGAAAGTTCTTCCAAAGCTTCAATATTTGCCGAAACAGTTAAAGGAACATGATAATTCATCGTATCTTTTAGAACTTCACTAATTAGAACAGAGGAAAAAAGGTTCGTCCTGTACAATCGAACCTGTGCTCTTTGTTTTTCGTAGGCGCTATAATAGTTTAAGGATTTTATATCGGCTATTCTTCTTATCAGCTCATCGTCGACATAATCTTTTCCAGGTCCTTTTTTATCAATTTTCAGATTATCGACTATATATCTGCTGCCTGTTTCAACTGTAATAGCAACATCAACACAATCTGCCAGAGTGTCTATATCAACCCTTGGAATATCGGTCTTAGCAAGCATATATCCATTATCTTTCAGGCAATTAACGAGTGCTATGTTTTTTTCATTCAGCTGAGTTTTCGAGAAATAATCACCTGAATCGAGCTTGCAATCCTGCAGCTTTGATAATATTTCCTCCGGAAGGGAACCAATTCCGTTAATTTTGTACGATCTTATTGTAAAACGGGGGCCTTCATAAATGCTAAAATTAAGTTCTGCAAGATGGTCCTCTTTATCCAGAAAGAAACTTGAGCTCATCCTTGACTCAAAGAATCCATTATCTTTATAAAATAAGCGCAGTGAGTTGAGGTCTATTGATACTAAAAGTGAATCAAAAAGGGAAGGCTTCCTTCCTAATTTATAATAAATCTTATAGAGCTCTTTGGATATACAGCTGGGGGTTTCTTTTGATATAATTATATCTGCAAGGACAGATGATGAGAAATGTTCATTCCCCAGAAATTTAATTTTATTTAACTCATACTCAGGGTGTTCCTCTTGTGCAAATGAGAAACCCAAAGGTAAAAGCAATATAAATGTAATACAGATCTCTAAAAAAATTTTAATTTGTCGCATTATTGGCAGTGTAATATAAAACTTAAATGTAAATTCCTGGAAAATAACTTCAAATTTATGAAACAGGGGAAATATTTCCAAAGACTAGCTTCTATTTATTATCTTTAACTTATTAATTTCAAAAAAATAAATTTTTCAATTTTGCTGTTAACTATTCATATAGTAATTCGTCCAAAGCATTATCGTAGAAATCTTTTTAATCTTAACAGGAGTTTTTAATGCACCGAAGGTCACTTTTTCTGGTCTTTATATTGATTTGTTTGTTCTCTTCAATTCTCTTTTCGCAGTCAATTGCATATAAAACTGCATTTAAGATCGAATCAAACCCCAAAGAAGGCTTTTACTGGCCTTATATTGTTTTCTTGCCTGATTCAGAAATGGTTAAGGGAAAAAGTATTAGTTTACTTGTTGCGCCCAACAATACAGGCACAGTAAGTGATGATTTTAAGCTCCATGAAGAGTATGCAAACAAGATACTAAAGCTAATTGAACCCTTCTCAGACAAGTTAAATGCAGCTCTTTTGGTCCCGATCTTTCCGCGGCCTGAAAGCAGGTCAAGAGTATATACGCATGCACTTGACAGAGATGTAATGCTAATTGACAATGATTCACTAAGAAGACCGGATGTGCAGCTTACGGCTATGATAGCAGATCTTCGAAAGAGGCTTTCAAATCAGGGGATTACGCTGCAGGAGAAGATACTTATGTTCGGGTTTTCAGCATCAGGTATGTTTGTAAACCGCTTTACATTTTTGCATCCTGAACTGGTTAAAGCCTCTGCAATTGGTTCTCCTGGAGGCTGGCCTATTGTGCCTGTCACAAAATATAAACACAAGTCTTTAAGATACCCCATTGGAATAGCTGATTTTAAGAAAATTGCGGGAAAAAGTATTAACCTTTCTGAAATTAAGAAAGTAAAGATGTACTTTTTCCTTGGAGATAAGGATAATAATGACTCTGTCCCTTATAGTGACAGTTATGATGATCAGGACAGGCAGTTGATCATGAAATATTTCGGTCCCTCACTTCAGAAGCGCTGGCTTGTATGCGACAGCCTTTATCATAGCATTAAGCTAAACAATGCTAAGTTTGTCATGTATCCTAATGCCGAGCACAAAATTACAACAGAGATGAAGTCCGATCTTTTGAAATTTTTCAGTAAAGCAATAAAAGAATAAATTTGTAGCCCTCAATCTTGTTGAAAAATGCCCTTTGTGTAGATTTTACACCGGGCATTTTTTTTGTTGAACTTGCCTTTGAAATTATATACTATTAAAGATAATCTTAATTATTACGTGGAAAATAATGGAAACTATTATATCTTCAGAACAGTTGACATATCTTGATGGGCTAAGAAATGAGACAGACCCTCTGATTTTAGAGATGGAGGATTATGCTGGAAAGCATAGAATTCCAATACTTGACTGGAAGGCAGCCGAATTCCTTGAGCAGCTTATAATGGCGCAGCGCCCGGATAGAGTACTTGAGATAGGGACAGCAATTGGTTATTCGTCGATACGTATAGCCAGAAAACTCAGAAAAAGAGGAATACTGCATACAATTGAGGTAAGTAAAGACAATATTCCCCTTGCAAAAAGCAACATTGAGAAAGCTCATCTGGAAGAAAAAATAAAAATAATTGACGGCGATGCCCTTGAAATAATGCCTGGATTAAAAAAGAAATATGACTTTATTTTTCTGGATGCAGATAAAGAGGATTACGAAAAGCTACTTGAGATGTCTCTTGTTCTTTTAAGGAAAAGGGGTGTGATCTTTGTTGATAACCTTTTATGGAAAGGTTTTACTGCAGCTAAAACTGTCCCCAAGAAATTCCAGAACTCCACAGAGCATATAAGAGAGTTCAATAAGAAATTTATGTCTCATCCTGAACTAAAATCTTCTATTCTGCCCATTGGTGATGGAATTGGACTAGGTGTTAAGGTCAAATAGTACCTCTTTTATTTAGGAGTAAAAAGTTATGGCAAAAGAAACTGCAATAAAAAAAGCGTCTGTTTTGTCCGAAGAAATAAATAGGTTCTCCAAAGGGAAATTAAAGCAAAAAGAAGACATTGAAAGACTTATAGATATAAGCCTGGAGCAAAACAAGATACCGCTTCTTGAAGAAGCTGCTTTTACGGCAAAATTCCTCTATGGATTATTATCCATTATACAAAGAGGAGAAAGTCCAATCGACGGAGAAGTCTTTTCCAGATACATGAAGGAATACACTGAGAATCTGGAAAAGCTAAAGGGTGATCTAAAAGAGATCCTAAAAGAAGCTGGTAGTTTTATAAATGAAATATTTACAAGGAAATATTTTGCACTCTCCCAGGAATCCCTGGAGAATATGCATGAGCTGTGCCATGATCTGAACTGGTACAAAATGTATGTTAATGAAAAGGGTGGATATTCAAAGGGAAAACTATCGGAAAAAAGGAGACTTTCTACCAAAAGAAAAATCCCGGCCAATTGACCGGGATTTTATAAAAAAGTTCATGAAAAAGTCTTAGTTC
Source organism: Bacteroidota bacterium (assembly GCA_030706145.1). Lineage (GTDB taxonomy): Bacteria > Bacteroidota > Ignavibacteria > Ignavibacteriales > SURF-24 > JAUZPB01. The sequence goes on along the minus strand of JAUZPB010000120.1, from coordinate 1,487 downwards.
CCTCTGACATTAATAGCGCCATTGATATGTTTATTCTTATCTATGATATTTCCATTAATATCAACAACTCCGCTATGGCAGCCTGAGTTACCGCAGGCAGTAACAGGGAGATTGTTGGGATAGCCTATATGGCCTTTGGGAGGTAATCCATGGCATGTACCGCAAGCAGCCTGAGAGCCGTCGACCTGCGTCCATTTTGGACTAAAGTTAGCCCCTACAATATTATCCTCAGCATATGCGAACTGGTCTGAAGCAGGTGCACTAGCTTTAGAGAATGAGAAATTACCATGGCAATAAGTATTAGCGCAAGTAAGATTTCCAGAGTTATAGACCGGTGAAGAATTCTTTGTCCCAAGAGGTCCATGGAAATTAACTTCTGCCGGAAGACCCGTATCCAGATGTCCTGCTGCAAAAACTCCCTGAGGGATAGTATGGCATTCAGCGCAGGAGACAGTATTGCTAATAGAAGCAGTATAGAGGTGACTTGCATGAGCTCCAACGCCGCGGTTTGATGTTGCCGTATCACCAGTTACGCTTCTAGGAGGTGCGATCTTTGTGGGGTCATGAAATTGTCCATGACAAGTATTGCAAGCCTCAGGGCTTCCGCCATTAGCAGAACTATGGCATCCCTGATTATTACAGCTTGTAGCAGCCTGAAACTGACCTCCAGCATATGAGGCTCCATGGCACTGCTTGCATCCGCCCAGGTTCCAGTCGTGTGCCCTTAGGTATGCTCCATGCGAGCTTGCAGTTGTAGTGCTGTCTGTGTGGACCTGAATAGTTGAGTGACACTTGCTGCAGTTTACGCCTGTATTTCCGCCTGTAAAAGTCAGGCCATGGCAGGTGCGGCAGGCGTACATTGAAGTGCCAGTTTTCTTAAAGTAAAGTCCATGAAAGTTTGGAGAACTTGGATTTGCAAAACCTTCACCGTGAACGATCGAACCATTTACTGCCGTTGTAGGAATATCCTTTTTCAATTCACTGCAACCGGCAATAAAAAGTCCGCAAAAAGAAATAACCGAAAGATATTTAAATATTTTATTCATAATATTAACTCTCTTTAATTGTCGTTGTCAGTGTTTGTTTGTGTGGCAGTATCCGCAGAAACCAACACCCGGCTGTGAACTTGGAGAAGCTGAAGTATGGCAATTATAGCAAACAGATCCCTGTGAATCATGCCAATCACCATGAACATCTCTCATAAAGTTATTGGGATGAGTTTTAGGATTTGTCCCCTTGATACCATCATTATCAATATGACACTGAATACAGTTAGGATCGGATCCCTGAACATCGTGACAAGACTGGCAGCTTTCAATATCTCTTCTTGCTTGTCTTGCATGTTCTCCTCCACCAGAGCCATAGCCACCTATAGTGACAAAATTAGGAACTTTGTGTGAAGCAGGCATTACACCAGCCAGGTTGAAATCAGCCTGTCTGTCATTATGACAAGGTACACAGAAGCTTTCTGTCTCGTGGCAAGTCTG
>JAUZPB010000012.1 GCA_030706145.1 Bacteroidota bacterium | reverse complement strand
GTGTATTTTGAAAGAAAAATTTCTGCCTGGATACAAGATAGAAGAGGCCCAAACAGAGTAGGGTGGTATGGACTTTTGCAGCCCTTTGCTGATGTTTTTAAGCTCCTTCTTAAGGAAGATATTGTCCCTTTGAATGCAAATAAGTTTATTCATTCTCTAGCCCCTTTTATTACGCTCTTTGTTGCCTTTGCTACTTATGCTGTAATTCCATTTGGCCCTGATATTGAGATTTTTGGACAAAAAGTACAACTGGCCTTGGCCGATGTTAATATTGGTGTCCTCTATGTGCTTGCCCTTACTTCTATGGGAGTCTATGGAATTACTTTTGCCGGCTGGTCCTCTGGCAGCAAGTATTCCTTGCTTGGCGGAATTAGATCTTCTGCCCAGATGATCTCATATGAGGTCTCTATGGGCTTTTCAATCGCTGGGGTATTACTCCTCTCTGAATCCTTAAGACCAATGGCAATTGTTCAGTCGCAGTATGGCTGGATGTGGAACTGCATACTTCAGCCTATTGGCTTTATTACTTTTGTTGTTTCTGCCTTTGCTGAGACAAACCGCTTGCCTTTTGACCTTCCTGAGGCTGAACCTGAACTTGTTGGAGGGTATCATACAGAGTATAGCAGTATGAAGTTTGCTGGATTCTTTCTGGCCGAGTATGCAAATATGATAATTGCAAGTGCAATGATAGTTACTTTGTATCTTGGCGGCTGGCAGTTCCCTTATATCGATAAGTTTGGACTTTCTGCCGGACTTACAGTTGCAATTCAGGTACTATCATTTTTGTTAAAAATGGGACTTGTACTGTTTTTCTTCATTTGGGTCCGCTGGAGTATACCAAGGTTTAGATATGATCAGCTTATGAACATTGGCTGGAAGGTTATGTTCCCACTTTCTTTGATAAATATTATTTGGGTAGCCGCCCTTATTATGATCTTTAAAATATAGTTAAGGTGAATTTTTATGCCTGTAAAGAAAAGAAAAAAAGATTTTACACTATCTGAAAAATTATATATACCTGAAATAATGAAGGGACTTGGGCTGACATTAAAGCATATGTTTAAACCCAAGGTTACAATGGAATATCCAGAGGTTAAATTTAATCCCCCTGCTGCTTTCCGTGGTAGACCTGTTCTTGTTCAGGAGGAAAATGGAGTTGAACGCTGCGTAGCCTGCGGCCTTTGCGCCAGGGTTTGTCCTGCCCTTGCAATCGAAGTTCAGGCCTCTGAGACCAACCTTGATAAAGAAAGGTTTCCAGAGCGTTTTGAAATCAATATGATTAGATGCATCTTCTGCGGCTTCTGCGAGGAAGTCTGCCCCGAAGAAGCTATCGTAATGAGCAAAGACTATGAACTTGTCTTCAGAAATAGAAATGATGCTATTTTTGGAAAAGATAAACTTCTCGTTCCAATTGCAAAACTGCACGATAGACTGGAATTCTTAAGAAACTTTAAATAAAATACTTTACATTGTATACTTTAAGTGCCACCCTTTCAATTATTTCTTAGTGATTGAAAGGGTGATTACACATACTTCTTTTTCTTACTCGAATCTCTTCCTTTGTCTGAGTCTCTTTCTTCGTTTGAATCTCCACATTATCTGAATCTTTGCCCTTGCCTTGAATGTTCTTGGATGGAATGATCTTGCCTATAACTTAAATAGTTTTGATTTTAACTTTATTTTTGTTTATTTATTATTACTGCACACCACCCCCGTTCTTTGGAAGTAGATTCACAGACCGAGATCAAGACAAGGAAAATCTATGCTCTCAAAAATACTTTCCAGTGCAACCTTTGGCATTGATGCCTATTTAATTGAAGTTGAGACAAACTCTGAGCGCGGTTTGCCTTCTTTTACAATAGTTGGGCTTCCAGATAATGCTGTAAGAGAAAGCAGGGAAAGGGTAGTCTCGGCCATAAAAAACAGCGACTTTGAATTCCCGCCTTGTAAGATAACTGTCAATCTTGCCCCGGCAGATATAAAAAAAGAAGGCAGCTCTCTTGATCTTCCTATTGCTATTGGTCTGCTTACTGCCTTAGAGGAGATTAATCCAAGATGGTTAGAAGATACGCTTTTTCTTGGCGAGCTATCACTAGATGGAAAGCTTCGCCCAATTAAAGGTGTGTTGCCAATTGCAGCAGAAGCAAAAAAAAGTCACATTAAAAGGATCCTTTTGCCAGCTGAATCTGCTGCAGAAGCCTCAATTGTAGAGGGAATTGAAGTTTATCCTATGGATAGTTTATCTGAAGTTGTGCAGCTTCTTAATGATGAAATTGAAAAAGATGTTCTTATAACAGATGCAAGGAGTTTCTTTTCAGAAATAAATAAATATTATCTTGATTTCTCGGACGTAAAGGGTCAGGATAATGCAAAAAGAGCTCTTGAGGTAGCAGCTGCAGGTGGACACAATATCCTTATGATCGGCCCTCCCGGATCCGGTAAAACTATGCTGGCTAAAAGAATACCGACAATCCTGCCTCCTATGAGCTTCGAAGAGGCCTTGCAGACCACAAAGATACACTCTGTGGCTGGCATCCTTCCCAAGGACAAAGCTTTAGTTACAGTACGCCCCTTTAGAAGTCCTCACCATACAGTCTCAGATGCTGCGCTCGTTGGTGGTGGCCCTTTCCCAAGGCCAGGTGAGGTTTCCTTTGCACACCATGGAGTCCTGTTTCTTGATGAGCTTCCGGAGTTTAAGAAAAATGTCCTTGAGGTTCTTAGGCAGCCTCTTGAAGATGCAAAAGTTACTGTAAGCCGCTCTAAGATGTCTTTGGAGTTTCCGGCTAACTTTATGCTTGCTGCTGCTATGAATCCATGTCCATGCGGCTATTATTCAGATCCTTCGGGGCGATGCGTCTGCCTGCCGCCTCAGATACAACGTTACATGGCTAAGATTTCCGGTCCTCTGCTAGACAGAATTGATATACACATTGAGGTTCCGGCAGTCAAGTATAAGGAACTTTCAAGCCTGGCAAAAGGGGATAGTTCTTCGGTTATTCGTCAGAGGGTAATCCGCGCAAGGGAAGTACAGCTTCGACGTTTTAAGGGCTTAAACTATGTCTATAAAAACTCTGATATGGGACCAAAGGAAGTAAGGACATATTGTATTCCGGATAACGCAGGAAGTGAAATACTGCGTATGGCTATGAGTAAGCTAGGCTTATCTGCAAGGGCATATGACAGGATATTAAAGGTAAGCAGGACAATTGCTGATCTGGAAGAAGAAGAATCAATAAAGGCATCACATATAAGTGAAGCAATTCAGTACCGCACGCTAGATAGAGAGCTATGGAATAATTGAAAATCATTTTTACATAGCTTCCAGGCCGTGTGGTAATGGGCATCAAAATATTTCTTCAAAATAATCACTTCTTCGAAAATTAATTTGACTTTATGTTTGAATTAGAGTCAAAAATTTTGCTATATTAATAATCTGAATTTCGAACTATTATAATGCAAGATTTGCCAAATTTCTAATAATTTTCAGTATTTTAGAAATTAAGCTTGCTTTTTAGTAGAAAGAAGAATATATTTGGAATTCAGTTTTGACACGGGCGGACGCCGGAGTTGGAGAGCCGGGGCGGACTGTAAATCCGTTGGCATGCGCCTTTGGGGGTTCGAATCCCTCGCCGCCCACCAAGTGTTGACCTTTGAAAATTGGACGTTGGAGATTGTTTATAAGATCGCTTGACAACTAACAATTTGATAATGTCAATTCAAATTTCAACATTATACATATGCTGATTTTGGATTATTTATTGATGCGGGAGTAACTCAGTTGGCTAGAGTCACAGCCTTCCAAGCTGTTGGTCGCGGGTTCGAGTCCCGTCTCCCGCTCAAGATCTATTCCGAAAACTGTCCCTGATTTGATTGAATCAATGATTTTTAGATTGCTTTATTTTCGCTGACGTAGCTCAGTTGGTAGAGCACATCCTTGGTAAGGATGAGGTCACCGGTTCAATCCCGGTCGTCAGCTCAAAACAATAGATGAAGAATATACCATGAGAGAAATAATCATTTTAGAATGCACTGAGTGCAAAAGAAGAAATTACACAACTACTAAAAATAAACGTTTACATCCAGGAAGAGTTGAGTTTAAGAAGTACTGCCGTTGGGATGGTAAACATACTGTCCACAAAGAAACAAAATAATTTATTCAAAGTAGATTATTCTTTGTTTGGTAGTTGGTTCGCTTTAGAAAAATTGTAATTGAAAACAATATACGTCAGTAGCTCAATTGGCTAGAGCAGCGGTCTCCAAAACCGCAGGTTGGGGGTTCGAGTCCCTCCTGACGTGCCTGGTAAATTGACAAAATAAAAGATATCCCGTATGAAAGAAAAGATAATTAATTTCGTAAATGACATTGTCAAGGAAATGAAAAAAGTTACTTGGCCGTCAAAAGATGAATTGAAAGAATCTACAACAATTGTTATTGTAGTTTGTCTTGTAATAGCTGCATTTACATTCTTGATAGATTATGTAATCAATCAAATATTTAAAGGGATTTTTTAAGGCGTCTTGATGGAAGGCAAATGGTATGTAGTTAGAACTTTTTCTGGCCACGAGAATAAGGTTAAATCCTTGCTGGAAACTGCACTTAAAGATAGCGATCAGTTGAGAGCAAAGATTCAGGATATTCTTGTCCCCATTGAAAAAGTTTTCGAAGTGAAGGATGGGAAAAAGAAATCGAAGAATAAGAATTTCTTTCCGGGGTATATTCTCGTCCAGGCAGATTTGGATAACCAGGTAAAAGATTTTATCTTAAATACTCCATCTGTTATGGGGTTCCTGGGAACAGGCAAAAATCCAAATCCCCTTCAGCCCGAAGAGGTTAAAAGGATTGTCGGCAGAATTACACAGGATCAGGAAAGCGAACGCTTGGAAACTCTTTTCCGTGCTGGCGATTTTGTAAAAATTATTGACGGCCCTTTTAATAATTTCTCAGGCTATGTTCAGGAAGTAAACGAAGAGAAAATGAAGATCAAAGTAATGGTTTCCATATTTGGTCGCAAAACACCTGTTGAAATAGATTTTGTTCAGGCAGAATTAGAAAAGTAAGTAAGAATTTAATAGTAGGTTTCTATTATGGCAAAAAAAATAACTGGTTATATTAAATTACAAATCCCTGCTGGAAAGGCAAATCCATCTCCGCCTGTCGGCCCTGCTTTAGGTCAGAAAGGCGTTAATATAATGGAATTCTGTAAACAGTTTAATGCTAGGACTGCCGATAAAGGCGGCTTGATCATTCCTGTCGTTATTACAGTATTTTCAGATAAGTCCTTTACCTTTATTACAAAGACTCCACCTGCTGCAGAACTTCTTAAGAAAGCTGCAAAGGTAGATAAAGGCTCAGCCGAACCAAACAAGACCAAAGTTGCAAAAGTTACTAAAGCCCAGGTTAAGGAAATTGCTGAGATGAAAATGCCTGATTTAAATGCAAATGATCTTGATCATGCAATGAGTATGGTCGCTGGTACTGCTCGTAGCATGGGGTTAACAGTCGAAGAATAAATTGTTAATTACGGCATCATGAAAATAGGATTGGTATTATAATGAAAGTTTCAAAAAGAATAAAAGCACTAAGAGAGAAAGTTGATTTAAATAAAGAGTATTCTCTTGATGAGGCTATAAAGACATTAAAAGGGTTTTCTAACGTTAAGTTTACCGAATCTTTGGATTGTGCTATACGTTTAGGTGTTGACCCTCGTCATGCTGATCAAATGGTCAGAGGTACAGTTAGCCTTCCTAATGGAACTGGTAAGGAAGTTAAAGTGTTAGTCGTAGCAAAAGGGCAGAAAGCACAGGATGCTCTTGATGCCGGTGCAGATTATGCAGGCTTTGACGAATATCTCGAAAAAATCAAAGGCGGCTGGGCTGATATTGATGTTATCGTCGCTACTCCAGATGTAATGGCTGACTTAGGTAAACTTGGCCGTATTTTAGGTCCAAAAGGCTTGATGCCAAATCCTAAGAGCGGTACTGTTACTATGGACGTCGCTACTGCAGTTAAGGAAGTTAAAGCTGGTAAAATTGAATTCCGTGTCGATAAGACTGGTATAGTTCATACTTCAATTGGAAAAGTTTCTTTTACTGAAGAAAAACTAGTTGAAAATGCTAAAGCATTTCTTTCAACTATCATGAAAATGAAACCTTCTTCTGCTAAAGGAACATATGTAAGAAGTTTATACCTTACTACTACTATGGGCCCTGGCCTAAAGATTTCCCGTGAAGAAGTAGCTGCTATAAAGTAAAAAAAAGAATGTACATGAGCAGGTTCTAAGCTCCTGCTCTTTTTGTACTAAATTCTTATAGAAATTACGTGCTCGATTTATTAAAAGCTTCTAAACCAATATAATGATTCATAGTTAATTTGGGAGAACAATGGATATAAAAGAAAAAGAGGAAATAGTCTCTCAGATTAAAGAACTTATTGATGACTCTAATGCTTGTTATTTGGTAGAATATAGCAAAGTTGACGTTGCGGATATTAATAATATTCGTAAGGAATTTCGCAAGGAAGGTGTCACATATAAGGTCTTTAAGAATACACTATTCAAAAAGGCTCTTGAACAGGGTAACAAATACGAGAAACTTGGCGATCTGCTCTTTGGAATGACAGGTTTTGCGTTTGTTAAAGATAACACCACTGCTCCGGCAAAGATTATTAAAAAGTACTTCGATACGACTGGAAAATTAGGTCTTAAGGGATGCTATATTGAAAATCAGTTTTTTGAAGGCAAACAGCTGGACGCTTTATCAACCCTGCCTACAAAGGCTGAAATTGTAAGTGGAATAATCGGTAGCATAAGTTCTCCTGCTTCAGGTATTGTAGGAGCAATCAGCGCCGTTATGAGAGATTTAGTTAGTGTAGTTGAGGCAATCGAAAAGCAGAAAGCTGCCTAAAATACCTAAAATAATTTGAAATTTAATTTCAGGAGAATATAAAAATGTCAGAGAAAATTGCAGAAATAGTTGAAAAAATTAAAGGCTTATCATTATTAGAAGCTTCAGAATTGAAGAAAGCTTTAGAAGAAGAATTCGGCGTTACAGCTGCTGCCCCTGTTATGATGGGTGCTGCTCCTGTTGCTGCTGCTGCTGCTCCAGCTGAAGAAAAAACTGAATTTGACGTTATTCTTCAGGCTGCTGGAGAAAAGAAAATTAACGTTATTAAGGTAGTACGTGCTCATACAGGTTTAGGCTTAAAAGAAGCTAAAGACTTGGTAGACGGCGCTCCTAAAACAGTTAAAGAAGCTATTTCTAAAGAAGAAGCTGAAAAACTGAAGAAGGAATTCGAAGAAGCAGGCGCTACTGTAGAAGTAAAATAAGATTATAATTACATATTATATATCGCTAAAATTGACAAAAGTGATAATGGTGGTGAAGTCCGCCTTGTCACTTTTGTATATTTTTGTATAGAATGATTTTAGCGTCGTAGAAAGGAATATTTAATGGAGGCAAGATTGGATAATAAAAGGATATCATTCGCGCGTATATCCTCAACAACAGATGTACCTGATTTATTAGATATACAGATTGAGTCTTTCGAAGAGTTCCTTCAATCTAAAATCGCACCATCTAAAAGAGAAAATAAGGGCTTACAGGCAGTTTTTCTTTCAAACTTCCCCATTCTTGATAATAAAGAGTTTTATAGATTAGACTTTATTGAGTATTATATTGAAAGACCTCGCTATTCTATTGTTGAATGCGAAGAAAGAGGACTATCTTTCTCTCTCCCACTTAAGGCGAAACTCCGCCTTTCAACTAAAGATCCGGAAACTGAAGAATATGTTAATTCAGTAGAACAGGAAGTTTACCTAGGCAACCTGCCTTATATGACTAATAAAGGTACATTTATAATTAATGGCGCTGAAAGAGTCGTTGTTACTCAGCTCCACAGGTCACCAGGTGTTGCCTTCTCACAGACAGTACATCCAAATGGTACACCCATTTATTCAGCTAGGATTATTCCTTTTAGGGGATCCTGGGTTGAATTTGCAACTGACATAAATAATATTTTATACGTTTATATAGATAGAAGAAAAAAATTCCCGGCTACTACTTTACTTAGAGCCCTGGATTTTACAACTGATGAACAGATTTTAGATCTCTTTAATTTAATTGAAACTGTTGACGTCAAATCACTGAATTCTGATGCTACTATAGGTAGAGTCGTTGCTGAAGATGTCTTCGATATGACAACAGGTGAGATCTTCTTAAGCAAAGATCAGGTCCTTAATGAAGAAGATATGGAGAAATTGAAACAATCTTCCATCTCTACTATTAAACTCATTAGTTCAGAGACTATTGCCGATCAGGACCTTATACTGAATACTTTGAAAAAAGATACCTCTAGGACTAAAGAAGAGGCTCTTTTTGCTATTTATAGACAGCTTCGTTCTGGCGAAGCTCCCGATGTTGAAACTGCTCAGGGCCTTATTGAAAAATTGTTCTTTAATGATAAAAGATACGACCTTGGCGAAGTTGGCCGTTTTAGAATGAATGATAAGCTTCAGCTAAATATTCCTTCTAATATTACTATCCTGACAGTTGAAGATATTATAGCTATTATGAAATATATCATAAAGCTTAAAGTTGGTAATTTTAATATTGACGATATAGATCATTTAGGTAATAGAAGAGTAAGAACTGTTGGTGAACAACTCGGTCAGCAGTATAATGTTGGTTTGGCTAGAATGGCGCGCACAATTAAGGAAAGAATGAATATGCGCGACAGTGAAAACTTCCAGCCACAGGATCTGGTAAATGCCAGAACAATCAGCAGCGTTATTAATGCTTTCTTTGGTACTAACCAGCTCTCTCAGTTTATGGATCAGACTAACCCACTAGCTGAGCTTACACACAAAAGAAGAATCTCTGCTTTAGGACCTGGCGGTCTTACAAGAGAAAGAGCAGGATTTGAGGTACGTGACGTTCACCATTCACATTATGGCAGATTGTGCCCGATTGAAACTCCTGAAGGTCCAAACATTGGTCTTATTTCTTCTTTGACTATCTATTCAAGAGTTAACCGTTATGGTTTCCTTGAAACTCCTTATAAAAAAGTTGTAGATGGTAAGCTTACTCCTGAGATCGAATACCTAAGCGCCGACCAGGAAGATGCTTTTACAATTGCACAGGCTAATGCTGCTACGGATGAACAGGGAACTTTCTTAAGTGAAAGAGTAAAATGCCGTAATAAAGGCGAATTCCCGGTTGTTCCTCCTGCACAGATCCAGTATATGGACGTTGCTCCAGCCCAGATCGTTAGTGCTGCTGCTGCACTTATCCCGTTCCTTGAACATGATGATGCTAACCGTGCACTTATGGGTTCTAACATGCAACGCCAGGCTGTCCCACTTTTAAGACCAGAGGCACCAATAGTTGGTACAGGTCTGGAAGGAAAGCTTGCAGTTGATTCTCGCGCTGTTCAGGTTGCCGAAGATGATGGCGTTATTGAATATGTCGACGCTGAAAGAATCGTCGTTAAATACGACGTTAACCCTAACAGCATTGAGGCACAGACTAATTTTGAAGATGCAAAGAGAGTCGAATATAGGCTGACTAAGTTCTCAGGTACCAACCAGGAGACATGTATCAACCAGCGACCAATTGCAATTGAAGGTAGAAGAGTTAAAAAAGGGGAAGTAATCTCAGACGGCCCTGCAATTGACCATGGCGAACTTGCCTTGGGTAGAAACGTACTCGTTGCCTTTATGCCTTGGAGAGGATACAACTTTGAGGATGCTATTGTTATAAGCGAAAAAGTTGTTAGCCAGGATGTATATACTTCTATTCATATCGAGGAATTTGAACTTCAGGTTAGAGAAACAAAACGCGGCGAGGAAGAACTGACTAGGGATATCCCTAATGTTAGTGAAGAAGCTACTAGAAACCTTGATGAAAATGGTATCATTAGAGAAGGTGCTGAGGTAAAAGAAGGCGATATTCTTATCGGTAAGATTACACCAAAAGGTGAGACTGATCCTACTCCTGAGGAAAAACTCCTGAAGGCAATCTTTGGTGATAAGGCCGGTGATGTCAAAGATGCTTCTTTGAAGGCTACACCTGGACTTAAAGGTACTGTTATTAAAACAAGACTCTTTAGCCGCAAACGTAAAGAAGCTGAAGCTAAGAAAATTGAAAAGAAACAACTTGAGAACCTGGATGCTAAATACAAAAAAGATCGCCAGGAACTCAATGATAAATTAGTTGCAAAATTAAATAAACTTACTTTAGGCATGACTACCATCGGTATCAAAGATATGGATGGTAATGTTGCCTTAAGAAATGGTTCTACTATAAAAGAATCAACTTTTGATTCTATGGACGATGTAACAAAACTCGATTATGTCCAGGAATGGTTTGATTCGAAGAAAACTAACAGCATTATTAAGAAGCTCTATGAAAATTACTTTAGCCTTCTTAATGATATAGAGGAAGACCTAAAACGAGAGAAACTAAAGATTCAAAGCGGTGATGAGCTGCCTCCTGGAATCGTTCAGCTTGCTAAGGTTTATGTTGCTAAAAAAAGAAAATTATCAGTCGGTGATAAAATGGCAGGTCGACACGGAAACAAGGGTGTCGTTTCTAAAATTGTTCCATTGGAAGATATGCCATTCTTAGAAGATGGTACTCCGGTTGATATTGTCTTAAATCCTCTTGGTGTACCTTCAAGAATGAACCTTGGCCAGCTTTATGAAACTGCTCTTGGCTGGGTAGGTAAAAAACTTGGCGTTAAATTCGCTACTCCTATTTTTGATGGAGCTAGAGTAGAGGATATCGAAGAATACCTCCAAAAAGCTAACCTTGATCTAGGCAGTAAGGCTACACTTTATGACGGACGTACTGGTGAAAAATTCCATCAAAGGGTAACTTGTGGTTATATATATATGTTGAAACTCGGTCACATGGTTGACGATAAGATACATGCTCGTTCAATTGGACCATACTCCTTAATTACTCAGCAGCCACTTGGCGGTAAGGCACAGTTCGGCGGCCAGAGATTTGGAGAAATGGAGGTCTGGGCTTTGGAGGGTTATGGCGCTGCTCATATTCTTCAGGAAATTCTGACTGTTAAGAGCGATGATGTTGCAGGTCGAGCAAGAACTTATGAAGCAATCGTAAAAGGTGAAAATTTAATGGAACCTAATGTTCCAGAATCATTTAATGTTCTAATTAAGGAGTTACAGGGCTTGGGTCTTGATATCAAAATTAATTAGAATCAATTATTTTCACTAAGAAATTGGAGAAATTATGCCTTATAGAATTCAAGAAAATGCAATGAAGTCGATAAACTCGATTACTATCAGCCTGGCTAGCCCGGATGATATTTTATCGAGATCTCATGGTGAAGTTACTAAACCTGAAACAATTAACTATAGATCGTTCAGACCTGAAAAGGATGGTTTATTTTGTGAGAAGATTTTTGGACCAATAAAAGACTGGGAATGCCATTGCGGTAAATATAAACGTATCAGGTATAAAGGCATTGTATGCGATAGATGCGGTGTTGAAGTTACTCAGAAGGCTGTAAGAAGAGAAAGAATGGGACACATATCTCTGGCTGTCCCGGTTGTTCATATCTGGTTCTTTAGAGCCCTTCCTTCAAAGATCGGTAATATTATTGGTATGACAACTAAAGAACTCGAAAAGATTATTTACTACGAATCTTATGTTGTTATTAATCCAGGTCCAACTGGCCTTAGCCCTAAGGATCTGATTTCTGAAGACCAGTATTTTGAGATCTTATACTCTTTACCTACTGGTAATGAAAAATTAGATGACTCAGATCCTAAGAAATTTGTTGCCAAAATAGGTGGCGATGCTATTAAAGAACTCCTTAGAAGAACTGATGTTGATTCTGTCTTCAGAGAGTTAAGAGAACAGGTTAAAGGCGAGACTTCACAGCAGAAAAAAACAGATGCTCTGAAGCGTCTTAGAGTCTTAGAAGCTTTCCGCGAAAAAGAAGATAAAGTTCTTAATAAACCTGAGTGGATGGTTCTTAGTGTTATTCCTGTTATTCCGCCTGAATTAAGACCTCTTGTTCCTCTTGAAGGAGGAAGATTTGCTACTAGTGATCTTAATGACCTCTATAGAAGAGTGATCATTAGAAATAACAGATTAAAACGTTTGATTGATATAAAAGCTCCTGAGGTTATTCTTAGAAACGAAAAAAGAATGCTCCAGGAAGCTGTTGATGCGCTCTTTGATAACTCACGCCGCGGAAATGCTGTAAGAAGTGACAGCAATCGCCCCTTAAAGTCTTTAAGTGATATGCTTAAAGGTAAACAGGGTAGATTCCGCCAGAACCTTCTGGGAAAAAGAGTTGACTACTCAGGCCGTTCAGTTATTGTCGTTGGTCCTGAACTAAAGCTCCACCAGTGTGGTCTGCCTAAAGATATGGCAGTCGAGTTATTTAAGCCTTTTATTATTAGAAAACTAATTGAAAGAGGTCACAATAAGACTGTAAAAAGCGCTAGGAAGGTTGTCGATAGGAAAGACCCGATTATTTGGTCTATTCTTGAAAATATAATCAGTGGTCATCCGATCATGCTAAACCGTGCTCCTACGCTGCATAGACTGGGTATACAGGCTTTTCAGCCCCTGCTTATAGATGGAAAGGCAATCCAGCTCCACCCAATGGTATGTACAGCATTTAATGCTGACTTTGACGGTGACCAGATGGCTGTTCACGTTCCTCTTTCTTATGAAGCTCAATTGGAAGCATCGCTCCTTATGCTGAGTAGCCATAATATCTTGTCTCCGCAGAATGGTAGCCCGATTGTTGTCCCTACACAGGATATAGTCCTTGGCTGCTACTATCTTACTAAAGTAAAAGATGGTGCTAGGGGCGAAAATATGACCTTTGGCTCAGCCGAAGAAGTACTTATTGCTTATAATTCGAAAGTTCTTGATATACATGCTAAGATAAAAGTTAGAATTGACGGAAAATTCATTGACACTACGACAGGAAGAGTAATTTTCAATCAGATCGTTCCAAAGGAAATGGGATACCTGAATGAGCTCCTGGTTAAGAAGATCTTCAGCGGTATCATTTACAGGATGTTCATTAAGCTTGGCAATAAAGTTACAGCTAAGTTTTTGGATGATCTGAAAGATCTTGGCTTTAGATATTCCACTGCAGGTGGCCTGTCTGTAAGCTTTGGTGATATGATTGTTCCGGAAGAAAAAGTAAAACTTATTCAGGATTCTAACAAGAAGGTTTCAGATATTCTGAATGAGCACGAACAGGGCGTTATTACTGACGCCGAAAGATATAACAAGATCATTGACGTTTGGACACATACAACAAATAACGTTGCTAAGTCTCTGATGGAGAAATTAAGAAGCGATCAGAATGGCTTTAATTCTCTTCATATGATGGTTGACTCGGGCGCTAGAGGTTCTCAGGAACAGGTCCGCCAGCTTGCTGGTATGAGAGGTCTTATGATGAAACCTCAGAAGAGTTTAACGGGTCAGTCAGGTGAAATTATCGAAAACCCAATCGTTGCTAACTTCAGAGAGGGATTATCAGTACTTGAATACTTCATCTCTACGCACGGCGCTCGTAAAGGTTTGGCCGATACAGCTTTGAAGACTGCTGATGCAGGTTATCTGACAAGAAGGCTTTGCGACGTTGCTCAGGACGTTATTGTCTCCGAACTCGATTGCGGTACAATACGTGGTGTTGCAGTAACTGCATTAAAAGACGTTGAACTTGAAAGAGAATCATTAACTGAACGTATTACTGGCCGTACAGCACAGGAAGATGTTTATGATCCTAGAACAGATGAAGTAATTGTCGCTGCAGGCGATCTGATCACAGAAGATATTGCAGAGGCTATTGAAGACGCTAATATTGATTCGGTTTACATTAGAACAGTTCTTACTTGTGAATCTAAACGTGGTGTCTGTGCAAAATGTTATGGAAGAAACCTTACAAATGGAAAACTAGTCGAAATTGGTGAGGCAGTTGGTATCATAGCCGCTCAGTCTATCGGCGAGCCTGGTACACAGCTTACACTTAGAACATTCCACCTTGGTGGTACTTCTTCGCGTATTGCTAGTCAATCTCAGGTCGATTCAAGTGTTGATGGTCTTGTACAGTTTGAAAGAGTCAATTATGTCGAAAAATCTGACTTTTTACTAGGTACAATTAGGATCGTTATCGGCAGACGTGGAGCTTTAAGTATACTTGATAATGACAATAGACAGATCAAGCGTTATGAAATCCCTTACGGCGCCGAACTTGTTGTAGCCGATGGACAGCGCGTTAAGAAGGGAATGCCATTATACAACCATGACCCTTATAACGCAGTAATTCTGACAGATATAACCGGACGCGTTAGCTTCGTTGACCTTATCGATGGCATTACAATGCAGCAGGTAACAGATGAACAAACAGGTCACGTTCAGAAAGTTGTTATTGAATCAAAGGATAAGACCTTAACCCCGAGCATTCTGGTTACAGATGATCAGGGCAATAAGAAAATGTTCAATATACCTACAAGGTCTTATATCTCTGTCGATGAAAACGAAGAAGTCAATGCAGGTACTATCCTGGCTAAGATTTCTAAATCAGCGTCTAAGACACGTGATATCACCGGTGGTCTTCCAAGAGTAACTGAGCTCTTTGAGGCTAGAAGCCCGCATGATCCTGCTACTGTTGCTGAGATCGAAGGTGTTGTTAAGTTTGGATCACGTAAGAAAGGTACAAGGGAGATCATTATACTGGCTCCTGATCAGTCTTACGAGAAAATTTATTCAATCCCTTATGGTAAACACATTCTTGTTCAGGAAGGTGATGAAATACCAGTAGGTGAAAAAATAACTGACGGTCCAATCGATCCACATGATATTTTGAAGATAAAAGGTACAAATGCTGTTCAGGAGTACCTAGTAAACGAAATACAGGACGTTTATCGTCTGCAGGGTGTTAAGATCAATGATAAGCATATAGAGATCATTGTAAGACAAATGCTGCAGAAGTTGAAAATTGTCTCTTCTGGTGATACAAGATTTATTGAAGAAGATTACGTCGACCGTATTGAGTTTAATGAGGAAAATGAGAAAATTAAATCCATGATATATGTCCTTGATCCTGGTAACTCTAAGTTCAAAGCTGGACAGCTTGCTCCAAAGAGTAAGGTCAGGGAAGTCAACATGGACCTCCAGAGGAAGAATAAGAAGCTTGTTGAGATGCGTGATGCAGAAGCAGCTACATTTGAGCATGTTCTGCTTGGAATAACCCAGGCTGCTCTTTCTACTGATAGCTTTATTTCAGCTGCATCTTTCCAGGAAACTACAAAAGTCCTGACAAATGCTGCTACTGAAGCTAAGACCGACTTTTTGATCGGTTTGAAAGAGAACGTTGTAATGGGTCACCTTATTCCAGCTGGTACAGGCTTAAAGAAATACAAGAAGATTATTCTTACAAAGGAAGAAGCTGAAAAGAAGGCAGCTCTTGAATTGACAGAACAAGTAACAAAAGAGCTGTAATTAGCTCTTTTGTTTAATAAATTTGCAAAAAAAGCATTGTTTGCTTGACAATATAGCCATAACTAATTATATTTACAGTCTGAAATTTTTGATGATTTGCAGGAGGATTTTTAGTGCCCACGATTAATCAATTAGTAAGAAAAGGGCGTACTCAGATATTAGCTAAAAATAAAGCGCCAGCTCTTGAAGCTTGCCCTCAGAAAAGAGGAGTTTGTACAAGAGTTTATACTACAACGCCAAAGAAACCTAATTCTGCTTTGAGAAAGGTAGCTAGGGTTAGATTGACAAACACAATGGAAGTTACAGCTTATATCCCTGGTGAAGGTCATAACCTACAAGAACACTCGATCGTTTTGATCAGAGGCGGTAGGGTAAAGGATCTTCCTGGTGTAAGATATCACATTATAAGAGGAACATTAGACACTAGTGGTGTTGAAGATCGTAAAAAGGCACGTTCCAAGTATGGTGCAAAAAAACCAAAATCAAAGTAATCTAATATGAGAAAAAGAAGAGCTGAAAAAAGATATATAAAGCCTGATCCTAAATTTAATGATCTGGTTCTGGCTAAATTTATTAACGCTATCATGTATGATGGTAAAAAGGCCGTAGCACGTAAAGTCGTTTATGATAGCTTTAAGGTCATTGAAGAGCGTACAAAAAGAAACGCTATTGAGGTCTTTAACAAAGCTGTCAATAACGTTCAGCCTTTTGTTGAAGTAAGAAGTAGAAGAGTCGGCGGTGCTACTTATCAGGTACCTATGGAAGTTCGTCCTGAAAGAAGATTGGCCCTTGCATTTAGATGGATTAAAACTTATGCACGTGCTAGAAATGAAAAATCGATGGCCGCTAAATTAGCTTCTGAGCTGATTGCTGCTTCTAACGGAGAAGGTTCTTCTATTAAGAAAAAAGACGATACACATAAAATGGCTGAGGCTAATAAAGCTTTTGCCCACTTTAAATGGTAAAAAGGAATAAGAAAGGTTTATGTCAGATAGAGTTAACATAGAAAAGGTACGGAATATTGGTATAATGGCGCATATCGATGCGGGCAAGACTACTACGACCGAGAGAATATTATATTACACCGGAAAGACACATAGAATTGGCGAAGTCCATGATGGCGCAGCTACAATGGACTGGATGGAACAGGAAAAAGAACGCGGTATTACTATTACCAGTGCTTCGACAACTTGCTTTTGGAGGAATCATCACATCAATATTATTGATACCCCGGGCCATGTTGACTTTACTGTTGAAGTTGAAAGATCTCTGCGCGTTTTAGATGGTGCTGTTGCTTTGTTCTGCGCTGTTGGTGGCGTTGAACCTCAGTCTGAAACTGTCTGGAGACAGGCTGATAAGTACGGCGTTCCTAGACTCGCTTTCGTTAATAAAATGGACAGAATTGGTGCTGACTTCTATCATGCAGTCGAAATGATGAAGGAAAGACTTGGTGCTAACGCTGTTCCTATCACACTGCCAATTGGTGAAGGTGATATGTTTGCCGGCGAAATTGACCTGATTACTGATAAGGCCAGAATGTACAAAGATGAAACTTTGGGCGCTGACTTTGAGGAAATCGAGATTCCGGCTAGCTTAAAAGAAATTGCTAATAAGTATAGAACACTTATGCTTGAGGCTGTTTCCGATGTTGATGATACTTTATTGGAAAAATACCTCGAAGGACAACCCATAAGTGAAGAAGAAATTAAAAATGTCCTAAGAAAAGCTACTATTGCTTCAAAGATCGTTCCTGTCCTCTGCGGTTCATCATTTAAGAATAAGGGCGTTCAAAAACTCTTAGATTCAATCGTAGATTTTCTGCCGGCTCCAATTGATTTTGGTCCTTTGGAGGCTCATCATCCTGATTCTAACGATGTCGTTGCCAGGAAAATTGATGAAAATGAAGAGTTTACTGGATTAGCCTTTAAGATTCAGACTGATCCTTATGTAGGTAAACTTACTTATGTTAGAGTTTATAGCGGTACATGTAAAGCTGGATCATATGTTTATAATTCAGTTAGCGGCAAAAAGGAAAGAATAGGTCGTATTCTTCAGATGCATGCAAACCACCGTCTGGATATTGACGATATTAAAGCTGGTGATATTGCAGCAATTGTTGGCCTTAAATATACTCGTACTGGTGATACTCTTTGTTCTGAAAAAGACCCAATCGTATTAGAGAAAATGGTTTTCCCTGATCCGGTTATTGAAATTGCTATCGAACCTAAAACAAAGCAAGATCAGGATAAACTCTCTGATGCTCTTGCTAAGTTATCTGATGAGGATCCTACATTTAAGGTTAAAGTTGATGACGAAACAGGTCAGACGCTCATTAAAGGTATGGGCGAACTTCACCTTGAAATCCTTGTCGATAGAATGAAAAGAGAATTTAAGGTCGAAGCTAACGTTGGTAAGCCTCAGGTTGCCTATAGAGAATCAATTACTTCTACAGTTACAGCTGAAGGTAAATTTGTTAAGCAGTCTGGCGGTCGCGGTAAATTCGGTCATGTTTGGCTTGAAGTCGGTCCTAATGAACAGGGTAAAGGTTTTGAATTTATTAATGCCATAGTTGGTGGCGTTATTCCTAAAGAGTATATTCCTGCTGTTTCAGTTGGTATTCAAGAGGCGATGAGAAATGGTGTTGTTGCTGGATATCCAGTTGTTGATATTAAAGCAAAACTGTTTGATGGTTCTTATCATGATGTAGATTCAGATGAAATATCCTTTAAGGTTGCTGGCTCTCTTGCTTTCAAAGAGGCCGCAAGAAAAGCAAAACCGGTTCTTCTTGAACCGATTATGTCTGTCGAAGTAACAACCCCAGAGGATTATTTAGGCGACGTAATGGGTGACTTAAACTCTAGAAGAGGAAAAATTGAAGGTTTTGCCTCAAGAAAAGATGCGCAGATTATTAAAGCTGTTGTCCCTCTCTCTGAAATGTTTGGATATGCTACTGTATTACGTTCTATGACACAGGGAAGAGCAATCTATTCAATGCAATTTGCTCATTATGCTGAAGTTCCTAAGGCAATAGCTGATGAAATTGCTGAGAAAACACAGGTTAAAAGAACGGTATCATCTTTATAAAAACAAGAGTAAGAAAATAAATTACAAGGAGAACTAAATGGCTAAAGAAAAATTTGATCGTAGTAAACCTCACGTTAACGTCGGTACAATCGGACATGTTGATCATGGTAAAACTACTTTAACTGCTGCTATTACAATGGCTCTCAGCAAAAAAGGATTATCTGCAAAGAGAACATTTGATAGTATCGATAATGCTCCTGAAGAAAGAGAAAGAGGTATTACAATTGCTACTGCTCACGTAGAATATTCTACAGCTAACAGACACTATGCTCACGTTGACTGCCCAGGCCATGCTGACTATGTTAAAAACATGATCACTGGTGCTGCTCAGATGGACGGTGCTATCTTGGTTGTTGCTGCTACTGACGGTCCTATGCCTCAGACTCGTGAACACATCTTGTTAGCACGTCAGGTTGGTGTTCCTAGAATAGTTGTATTCATGAATAAAGTTGATATGGTTGACGATCCTGAACTTATTGAATTAGTTGAGGTTGAATTACGTGACTTGTTAAATCAGTATGAATTCCCAGGCGATGAAATTCCTATCATAAAGGGTTCTGCTCTTCAGGCTTTAGATGCTGCTAGTGATGATAGCGTTCCTGCTACTGATGCAAGATTAAACTGCATCTGGGAACTTATGGATGCTGTTGATAGCTATATTCCAATCCCTGAAAGAAACGTTGATAAACCTTTCTTAATGCCTGTTGAAGACGTTTTCTCAATTACTGGCCGTGGTACTGTTGCTACTGGTAGAGTTGAAAGAGGACAGGTTAAGATTCAGGAAGAAGTTGAACTTATTGGTTTAGGCGTTCATAAGAAAACAGTTGTTACTGGTATCGAAATGTTCAGAAAAGAACTCGATTCAGCTATGGCTGGTGACAACGCTGGTCTTTTACTTAGAGGTGTTGATAAAAAAGAAATTGAAAGAGGAATGGTACTTGCTAAAACTGGTAGCATTACTCCTCATAAAGTTTTCGAAGGCAATGTTTACATCCTTTCAAAAGAAGAAGGTGGAAGACATACTCCTTTCTTTAATGGATATAGACCACAATTCTACTTCAGAACTACTGACGTAACTGGTGTTGCTCAGTTACCTGAAGGTACAGAAATGGTTATGCCTGGTGATAGCGTTAAATTAAAAGTTACACTTATTACTGAAATCGCTATGGAAGAAGGTTTACGTTTTGCTATTCGTGAAGGTGGTAGAACAGTTGGTGCTGGTGTAGTAACTAAAATTTATGAATAAAAATAATTGGCTCCCAGGATTTAGTTCCTGTGGAGCCTTTTAATAGGAGTTAAAATAAAGTGCCGGGACAAAAGATAAGAATAAAATTAAAATCATATGATCATATTCTTATTGATAAATCGACTGAGAAAATTATTAAGACTGTGAAAAGTACAGGTGCTGTTGTAGCTGGACCAATTCCACTACCAACTAAAAAGACCATATTTACAGTTTTGCGTTCTCCTCATGTTGATAAAAAGTCAAGAGAGCAATTTGAAATCAGGGCGCATAAGAGAATTATTGACATACATAATTCAAACAACAAAACCGTCGATTCTTTGAGTAAATTGGAAATACCGGCGGGTGTCGATATAGAGATTAAGTTATAAGGATAATTTACAATGCCTGGATTGATTGGTAAAAAACTCGGAATGAGCAATGTTTTTAATAATGATGGACAACTCATTCCAGTAACTATAATACAAGCTGGACCATGTCAAATTCTAAACATTCGTACTCAAGAGAAAAATGGGTACAATTCGTTGCAGATTGGGTTTGGACCTCAGAAAGAACAAAGAATTAATAAACCTGATTTAGGATTTTTTAAGAAAAACGGTTTTACTCCCGTTAGCCATATAAAAGAATTCCGTAATTATGAGGTTGGTAACTATAAGGTCGGTGAAGAAATTAAAGTTGATATCTTTAATGAAGGCGATACAGTTAAGGTTACCGGTAAAACAAAGGGAAAAGGCTTCCAGGGTGTAATGAGAAGACATGGATTTGGTGGTGTCGGCGGAACAACCCATGGCCAGAGTGACCGTTTAAGAGCTCCTGGTTCAATTGGCGCCAGCTCTTATCCTTCTAGAGTCTTCAAGGGACAGAGAATGGCTGGTAGAACTGGATTCGAACAGGTTACTGTTGCTAACCTGAAGGTAATCAAGATCCTTCCTGAAAAGAATATTATAATGTTGAAAGGATCTGTTCCTGGTCCTATAAATTCAATTGTTGAAATTAACAAGTAATTCATGGTTTAAAAATGACATTAGATGTATTTAAGATAGATGGCAGCAAGTCAGGTAAAAGCGTTGAATTAGCTGAAGAAATATTCAATGCTCAACCAAACAATACCGCGATTTATTTATCTGTAAAGGCTTTCCTTGCTAATCAAAGACAAGGAACTCATAAGTCAAAAGAAAGAAGTGAAGTTAGCGGTGGTGGAAAAAAACCATGGCGCCAAAAAGGTAGAGGCGGCGCTCGTGCCGGTACAACTAGATCACCCCTATGGGTCGGTGGCGGTACTGTTTTCGGTCCTCGTCCTAGAAAATATCGTCAGGATATAAATAAAAAAGTTAACAAACTCGCTAAAAAATCGGCTCTCTCATTAAAAGCTCAAAATAACCAGATTGTTGTTATTGAGGACTTTAATTTCGAAAGCCCTAAAACAAAAGAGTTGGTTAGCATCCTGAATAACCTTAAGGTTTATGGAAGAAAAACTTTATTATTAACTGATGGATCTAAGACTACTGTTTATAAATCCGGCAGAAATATTGCAAAAGTGAATGTTCTTGAAGCGCAGAAAGCATCTACTTATGACTTGGTTAACAATCAGGTCCTTATTATGCAGGAAAGCGCTCTAAAAGTAATTGAAAATTCATTTAATTAAAAGGGTAGTGAATAAAAATGCGCGGTGTACTAATTAGGCCATTAATAACTGAAAAAATGAATGCACTTAATGAACAACAAAATAAATATGGATTTATAGTTGACTTAGGTGCCAATAAAATCGAGATTGCTAGAGTTGTTGAGGCAAGGTTTAACGTAAAGGTTGAGGATGTCAATACCGTAAGGTATGATGGAAAAGAGAAAACTCAGTTTAGAAAGAGTGGAAGATTTACTGGCTCAACATCCCGCTTCAAAAAAGCGATTGTTACATTAAAAGAAGGTCAGAAGATTGATCTTTTTGAAGAAGTTAAATAACAGTGATAATGGAACTGGAGTAGAAATTTAATGGCGATAAGAAAATTAAAACCAAATACACCTGGTACACGGTTCATGTCATATTCTTCTTTTGAAGAAATTACAAAGTCTGTACCTGAAAAATCCTTGACTGCAGCCATAAGAAAATCTGGCGGAAGAAATAACCAAGGTCGTGTAACTGCTAGACACATTGGCGGTGGTCATAAAAGAAAATACAGGGTTATCGATTTTAAAAGGGATAAAGTTGGCGTTCCTGCTAAAGTATTCTCTATAGAATATGATCCAAATAGAACCAGCCGCATTGCTTTATTACACTATGCTGATGGTGAAAAAAGATATATCATTGCTCCTGAAGGATTAAAAGTCGGTGAGACTGTTATGTCAGGCAGCGGAATTGAAATTAAAGTTGGTAATGCCCTGAAGCTAAAAGATTTGCCTTTAGGTAGTTTTATTCACAATGTTGAATTAAAACCTGGAAAAGGTGGTCAGCTCGGAAGAAGCGCTGGTAGTTCTTTGCAGTTAATTGCTAAAGAAGGAAAGTATGTCCAGGTTCGTCTTTCTTCCGGCGAGGTTAGAATGATCCATAATGAATGCATGGCTACTTATGGTGTTGTTGGTAACTCTGATCATGAAAATATAAGCCTCGGTAAGGCTGGACGCGGAAGATGGCTTGGAAAACGTTCTTATGTCCGTGGTGTTGCTATGAACCCTGTCGATCATCCTATGGGTGGTGGTGAAGGCAAAACCTCTGGTGGTGGACATCCTGTCTCTCCATGGGGTACACCTGCTAAGGGTTATAAGACCAGGAAAAAGAAAAATCAGTCAAATAAATTCATTATTAAAAGAAGAAAGATTTAGAGAGTAAGTAATGCCTAGATCAATTAAAAAAGGTCCATTTATTAATATCAAACTGTTGAAGAAAATTCGCGGTTTAAACGAGTCGAACCAGAAGAAGATCATCAAAACCTGGTCACGTTCCAGTACAATTTCTCCGGAATTTGTTGGTCATACAATTGCCGTTCATAATGGAAATAAAATGATTCCAGTTTATGTTTCTGAAAACATGGTGGGTCATAAACTAGGCGAATTTGCTCCGACCAGAATATTCAGAGGACATCCTGGTACTAAAGCAGAAAAAACATCAAAAGTTAAATAAATTACGTGGATTCATTTATGGAAGCTAAGGCTACGCACAAGTATATAAATTCATCACCCAGGAAGATGCGCTTGATTGTTGATCTGATTAGAGGCTTATCTGCTGATAAGGCTTTAGAAGTATTACATTTTCATCCGAAGCATGCTTCCAAAGATGCAGAAAAGGTCTTAAGATCTGCAATTTCTAATCTTTTTAACAAAAACGAGGAAAACCGTATGGAAACTTCTGAGGTTTTTGTTAAAGGTGCCTTTGTTGATCAGGGACCATCATTAAAAAGGATTTTGCCGGCTCCGATGGGAAGAGCTTATAGAATTAAAAAAAGATCCAATCACTTAACCATTATTGTAGCTACAAAAGAGTAATTCTTAGGAGGATTTTTGGGACAGAAAACACATCCGGTAGGATTAAGACTGGGAATTATTAGAGGTTGGGAATCCAATTGGTATGAAAGTAAAAGTTATGCCGGAAAGCTTTTAGAAGATAATCATTTGCGCGGTTATGTACGTAAAAGATTAAAAAAAGCCGGGATTGCCAGGATTATAATTGACAGAACCTCTAAAAATATCATTTTGACTATTCATACTTCCAGACCTGGAGTGGTAATAGGTAAAAGCGGTAAAGAAATTGCTCAGCTTGAACAGGAATTAAAACAAATTACTGAAAAAGATGTTAAGGTTCAGATAACTGAAATTAAAAGACCAGAATTAGACGCTTATCTTGTGGCTGATAATATCGCTTCCCAATTGGAAGGCCGTATCTCATTTAGAAGAGCAATGAAAAGCGCTATTACTTCTGCAATGAGAATGGGTGCCGAAGGTATTAGAATTATGTGCGCTGGCAGATTAGGCGGTGCTGAAATGGCTAGAACTGAGCAGTATAAGGAAGGTCGTATTCCACTGCACACATTACGCGCTGATATCGATTATGCACAGGGAACTGCACAAACAATTTATGGTGCAATTGGTATAAAAGTTTGGATCTGTCGTGGCGAAATTCTTGGTAAAAGAGCCACTGAGTAAAACTGAGGAGAATATAGATTATGTTAATGCCAAAAAGAGTTAAATATAGAAAAACTCAGCGCGGAAGAATGACCGGAAAGGCTTATCGCGGTAGCGCAGTATCTTTCGGTGATTTCGGTCTAAAAGCTCTTGAACCGGCCTGGATTACAAGCCGTCAAATAGAAGCATGCAGAGTTGCTATTTCTAGAAAAATGAAACGTGACGGTAAGGTTTGGATTAGAATTTTTCCGGATAAACCTGTTACCAAAAAACCTCTCGAAACTAGAATGGGTAAAGGAAAAGGTGCTCCTGAATTTTGGGTCGCAGTCGTTAAACCAGGCAGAGTGTTATTTGAAGTTTCCGGAGTTAGTAAGGAATTAGCTGCTGAAGCTTTACAGATTGCTTCACATAAATTACCTATTAAAACTAAGGTTGTTGCAAGACCAGATATTGAACAGTAAACAGGCTTATAAATATGAAAATTCGTGAAATCAGAGAAATGCAATCAGATGAGATTCAAAAAAGAATCACTGATGAAGAAAATAACTTACTTGATCTAAAGTTTTCTCATGCTTTGAAACAATTGACTAATACTAGCAAGCTTAAAAATATTAGAAAAGACATTGCTAAGATGAAGACTATTGTTAAAGAAAGAGCAGTAGAGAATAAATAACTTAAACAATTTATCGGAGTTTTGATTTAATATGGAACATCGGCCATTAAGAAAATCGAGAATAGGTTATGTAGTTAGTAACAAAATGGAAAAAAGTATCGTTGTTGCTATTGAGCGTAAAGTTGCTCATCCATTATACAGGAAATATTTCAAGAAGACGACCAAATTAATGGCTCATGATGAGAAAAATGAATGTAATATTGGCGATCTGGTGAAAATTATGGAAACTCGTCCAATCAGTTCTAGAAAAAAATGGCGTCTAGTTGAAGTGATAGAAAAAGCTAAGTAAATTGGCACTTAGGAGAATTTCAAAATGGTTCAAGAAGAAACAAATTTAGTAGTTGCTGATAATTCAGGTGCAAAAAAAATTCGCTGCATAAGAGTTCTTGGCGGTAGTAGCAGACGTTATGCTAGTGTCGGCGATCTGATTGTAGTTAGTGTTAAAACAGCTATTCCTGGTGGTACTGTTAAAAAGGGAGAAGTCTCTAAGGCAGTTATCGTTAGGACAAAGAAAGAAGTTAAACGTAAGGATGGGTCTTACATTAGATTCGATGAAAATGCAGCCGTATTAATAAACGCTCAGAATGAACCAAAAGGTACTCGTATCTTTGGACCTGTAGCTAGAGAATTAAGAGATAAAAAGTTCATGAAAATAATTTCCTTGGCACCGGAAGTATTATAAATCTTAAGGACACTAAATGAAAATTCATAAAAACGATAACGTTATAATTGTTGCTGGTAACTCTAAAGGGAAAACAGGAAAGGTTTTGAAAGTGTTTCCTAAGAATGAAAGAGTTATTGTTGAGGGAGTTAATCTCAGAAAAAGGCACACTAAGCCTAATCAGCGCAACCCGCAAGGTGGTATTATTGAAAAGGAAGCACCCATTAACGCTTCTAATGTTATGATTGTCGATCCAAAGAGCAATGAGGCTACTAGGATTGGTAAACAAATTTTAATTGACGATAAAACTGGAAAGAAAAAGAGAGTAAGAATTGCTAGAAAAAGCAGCGAAATGCTTTCATAATACAATTTTAATAGAGGTTTGATTATAAAATGGCTGACAAGAAATCAAATAAAAACGAAGAACCAAAGAAAAAAGACCAGGTAGAGAAAAAGGCAAAAGGCGCTAAAACTGCTCCAGCTGCTGAAGCTCCTGCTTTAAAAGAGAAAATCGTCCCTAGACTTTACGACAAATACAAGAATGATATTACTTCGGAATTGCAAAAAAGGTTCTCTTATAAGAGCGCTATGCAAATCCCTAAGCTTCATAAAATTGTTGTCAACATGGGGGTTGGTTCTGCTGTTGCCGATCCGAAAAATCTCGATGAGGCAATAAGAGATTTGGAGACAATCACCGGACAGAAAGCTAGTGTCCGTCTGGCAAGAAAATCAATCTCTAATTTCAAATTGCGTGAGGGCATGAAAATTGGCGCAATGGTTACTTTAAGAAGAGAAAAGATGTATGAATTCCTTGATAGGTTGATTACAATTGCTCTGCCAAGAGTAAGAGATTTTAGAGGTATCCCCGATAAATCGTTTGACGGAAGAGGTAACTATACTCTGGGAATTAAAGAACAGATTATCTTTCCTGAAATTAACGTTGATAAGGTAACAAAAATTCTAGGTATGGATATAACTTTTGTTACTACTGCTAAGAGCGATAATGAAGCTTATGAACTTCTGACTGCTTTTGGTGTACCTTTTAGAAAAAAAGAAATTAAACAATCCTAAGAAGGAATATTATGGCAAGAAAGTGTTTAATAGCCCGTGAAGTTAAAAGAAAAAAGTTGGTCGAAAAGTATAACAAGCTTCGCAAAGAGTTAAAAGAAAATGGCGAATGGGATGCATTGCAGAATCTGCCTAAAAACTCAAATCCAATTAGGCTTCATAACAGATGTCAAATGACAGGTAGACCAAGAGCATATTATAGAAAATTTGGTGTTTCGCGTTTAGTTTTTAGAGAAATGGCTCTACGCGGTGAAATTCCAGGAATTAAAAAGGCAAGTTGGTAAAAGCTAGGAGAATAAGATGCCAGTTACTGATCCCATAGCAGATTTCTTAACAAGAGTTAGAAACGCTGCAAAAGCAAAGAAAAAATATGTAGAAATTCCTTCATCTACATTGAAGAAAAACTTAGCAGATATACTTAAGAAAAATAGTTTCATTAATGACTATGAAATTATTGAGGATAACAAACAAAATGTCATTAAAATACAGCTCAAGTACGTTCGCGGTGCTTCTGCTATAAATGGCTTAGAAAGAGTCAGTACTCCTGGCTTAAGAGTTTATGCCGGAAAAGATAAACTCCCCAGAGTTCTTAATGGACTCGGAATGGCTGTATTATCGACATCAAAGGGTTTGTTAACAGATAAGCAAGCAAGAATTGAAGCAGTAGGCGGAGAAATTCTCTGTCATATTTGGTAATATTTTATTGAATGGAGTTAGACTGTGTCACGAATAGGAAAAAAGCCTGTATCGATTCAAGGTGTTACAGTTACAAAAACTGAAAATATACTTAAAGTAAAAGGTCCCAAAGGCGAACTTGTTAGAGAGTTTCATCCTAAAATTACTTCAGAAGTTAATAACGACGAAGTCGTCTTTACTAGACCTGATGATACAAAAGAAAGTAAAGCCCTTCATGGTTTGGCCAGATCATTGTTCCAGAATATGGTCATTGGTGTTAAGGAAGGCTATTCTAAAGTTTTAGACATTGTTGGAGTCGGTTACAGAGTTGAACAGAAGGGAAATGGTATTCTGATCAACATTGGATTTTCTCATCCAATCTTCTTTATTCCTCCGGCTGATATAAAGATTGAAGTCGTTACACCAACACAAATTAAAATTAGTGGAATTGACAAAGAATTAGTTGGTTTAATAGCTGCTAAGATCAGGTCATTCAAAGAACCAGAACCTTACAAAGGTAAAGGTATTAAATATTCTAATGAAGTTATTATTCGTAAAGCTGGTAAAACAGCCGGTAAGTAATAGAATCGGAGACCGTTGAAAAATGATTACAAAAGCAAATAATTCCAGGTTACGTGCGAAAATTAAAATTCGCAAACATATTAGCGGAACAAGTGAAAGACCTAGAATGACTGTTAAGAGAAGTCTGACAAACATTTATGTTCAATTGATTGATGATACTACTGGCAATACTTTAGTATCAGCTTCATCTTTATCAAAAGAAATTGCTGAAGATATTAAGAACACGAAGAGTAAAGTTGAAAAAAGCCGCTTAGTAGGTGAATTTGCCGCTAAAAAAGCTTTAGAAAAAAAGATTGAAACTATTGTTTTTGATAGAAACGGTTATAGGTATCACGGTCGTGTAAAAGCTTTAGCCGACGGTGCGCGTAAAGCTGGATTAAAGTTTTAAGATTTAGTTGCCGGGTCGTCTAATGGTAGGACTACGCCCTTTGGAGGCGTCTGCAGAGGTTCGAATCCTCTCCCGGCAGCAAGAAAATTAGAGAAAAATGGAGTAAAAATTGAAGCACTTAAAAGTTAGCGAAATTGAAGGACTAAAGGAAAAAGTCGTCTATATTAACCGTGTTGCTAAAGTTGTTAAAGGTGGTCGTAGGTTTAGTTTTAATGCCATCGTTGTTGTAGGGGATGGTAATGGGCATGTTGGTTTAGGTTTGGGAAAAGCTAACGAAGTTACTGACGCAATTTCTAAAGGCATCGACGATGCTAAGAAAAACGTATATAAAGTACCTGTAATCAAAGGTACTATACCTCATGAAATAATTGGAAAGTTCGGTGCTGGAAAGGTTATGTTGAAACCTGCTTCCCCTGGTACTGGTCTTATCGCCGGTGGCGGCGTCAGAGCTGTGCTCGAATCAGCCGGAGTTCAAGACATACTTACTAAGTCTTTGGGTTCTAGTAATCCTCACAATATTGTTAAGGCAACTTTGAATGGATTATTGAATCTTACTGACGCTAGAACTATGGCTAGTTCAAGAGGTGTTACAGTTAAAGAAATCTTTAATGCTTAAACTAAGGTATTGAAATGGCAAAACAACTTAAAATTACGCAGATTAAAAGTGTTATTGATAGACCAAAGAAACAGAAACTTACTATTGAGGCTCTTGGTTTAGGTCGTCCAAATTATACAATTATTCATAATGATACTCCACAGATAAGGGGAATGTTGAATAAGGTTTCCCATTTAGTTACATTTGAAGAAGTCAATAAATAAAAAAGTTTATTAGGATATATAAATGGATATTTTAAGCAATCTAAAACCTGCTAAAGGTGCTAATAAAATTTCTAAGAGAGTTGGTAGAGGTCAGGGGTCCGGTCATGGTGGAACTTCTACAAGAGGTATGAACGGACAGCTCTCCCGCTCAGGCTCGAAGAAAAAAGCTTGGTTCGAAGGCGGTCAGATGCCATTGCAGAGAAGAATACCAAAGCGCGGTTTTACTAATATCTTTAAGGTTAAATATCTGGCAGTTAACTTAAGTACATTGCAGTCTTTAATCGATAAAAAGAAGATCGAAGACCTTAATGTTAATCCAGTCTCTCTCTTTAAGGCTGGGGTTATCTCCAAAGCTAATGCTCCTTTTAAGATTTTAGGTACTGGCGAAATTAGTGCAAAATTAAATGTAGAAGCTTATGCTTGCAGCGAATCTGCTAAACAGAAAATTGAGGCTGCAGGTGGAACAATTAAACTTATTAATGGCTAATGGCTAAATTACAAGAAACCTTTCGCAATATCTTTAAGATACACGAATTAAGACAGCGCCTTCTTTATACTTTGGCGCTGCTCGTGATCGTAAGAGTAGGATCCCATGTTACTTTACCTGGTATTGATGCCAAAGTATTGGCTCAAACTATGTCTAATCAGGGATCTGACAATTTATTTGGACTCTATGATTTATTTGTTGGTGGTGCTTTCCATAATGCTGCAATTTTTGCACTTGGAATCATGCCATATATTAGTGCTTCTATCATTCTTCAACTTCTTGGTGCTGTTGTACCTTATTTCCAAAAACTCCAGCAGGAGGGTGAGGATGGTCGGAAGAAAATTACTCAGCTCACTAGATATGGAACAGTTCTTATTTCTGCTATGCAGGCTTGGGGTGTAACAGTTCACCTTGTTAATTTACCTGCTTCTAACGGAATGCCTATTGTTCCTCCAGCTGTTCAAGGTATTGGCTTTACTCTTTCTACAATCGTTCTTTTAGTCGCAGGTACTATTTTTATGATGTGGATGGGTGAACAAATAACTGATAAAGGTATTGGTAATGGTATTTCATTGATAATCTTTATTGGTATTATCGATAGATTACCTTATGCACTCTTGGATGAATACAGACTTATTGCTTCTGAACAAAGAAATATAATAATCGAATTGGTTATTTTGACCTTCATGGTTTTTGTAATTGCAGGCGTTGTTCTGGTTACACAAGGCACAAGAAGAATCCCTGTTCAGTATGCTAAAAGAGTCGTTGGAAGAAAGGTTTATGGTGGCGTAACTCAGTATATCCCATTAAAGGTCAATACTGCTGGTGTAATGCCTATTATTTTTGCTCAGTCTATTATGTTTATTCCTAGTACTATTTTGCAGTTCTTCCCGAATAATGAAACTATGCAGAGCGTTGCTGGTTACTTCCAGTACAGGTCAGCTACTTATTCGGTGATTTATGCAATTATGATTGTTTTCTTTACTTACTTCTACACAGCTATCGCTTTCAATCCTAAGGATGTGGCAGATACTATGAAGAAACAGGGTGGCTTTATTCCTGGTATTCGTCCTGGAAAACAAACATCGGAATTTATTGACAATATTCTTACAAAGATTACTTTGCCTGGAAGCTTTTTCCTTGCAATAGTAGCTATTCTTCCTGCATTTATCTCCGGATTCGGAGTCTCTGGTCAGTTTGCATCGTTCTTCGGCGGTACAAGTTTGCTGATCATTGTAGGTGTTGCACTGGATACTTTACAACAGATAGAATCTCACCTTTTGATGAGACACTATGACGGCTTTATGAAGTCTGGTAAAATTAAAGGAAGAAGATAAAAGAAATTGATTTATATTAAATCAAAAAGAGAAATTGATTATATAAGAGAAAGCTGCAAAATCGTTGCAGAAACTTTGCAGCTCCTTAAAAAATATGTTAAACCGGGCATTACTACGGGTGAATTAGACAAAATAGCAAATGACTATATCCTCAGTAATAATGGTAAATCTGCCTTTAAGGACTATTCTCAGGGTGGAGCGGTAAAGTATCCGGGTTATATTTGTACTTCAGTCGATGATGAGGTTGTACATGGTATTCCTGGAAATAGAGTTCTAAGAGAAGGTGAAATTATTTCACTGGATTGTGGTGTCGTTAAAAACAACTACTTTGGCGATGCTGCAATAACCGTGGCTGTTGGTGAAATTTCTGAGGAAAAGAAAAAACTAATGGATGTAACTGAAAAGTCACTTTACATTGGTCTTGAACAAGCAAAGGTCAACAACAGGCTATACGATATTTCACATGCGATTCAGGAATATGTTGAAGAAAATGGCTTTTCTATTGTAAGGGACCTATGTGGTCACGGAGTAGGGCGGCATTTACACGAAGATCCCTCGATTCCGAATTTTGGTCGAAAAGGTACTGGGGCAATCTTAAAGAAAGGAATGACACTGGCAATTGAACCCATGGTCAATATGGGTCGATACGATGTTAGAGTTGATTCAGATGAATGGACTATTTTAACTATCGACGGTTTGCCTTCAGCACATTTTGAACACACGATCGCAATAGATAATGATAAACCTGAAATACTTACAATTTGTTAATATATGTCAAAACAAGGTCCTATAAAAGTTGACGGCATCGTTACTGAAACTTTGCCAAACGCACATTTCCGAGTTAAATTAGACAATGGACATGAAATATTAGCTCATATTTCAGGTAAAATGCGTATGCATTTTATTAAAATACTAGTTGGAGATAAGGTTGCCATTGAACTCTCTCCCTATGACCTGAATAAAGGAAGAATTACTTACAGATATAAATAGAAATAGCGGAGCTATAATGAAGGTTAGAGCATCAGTTAAAAAAATTTGTGAAAATTGCAAAATAATAAAACGTAAAGGCACGGTTAGAGTTATTTGTAAAAACCCAAAACACAAACAACGCCAAGGTTAAAAAAAGAAAATTTAGGAGGCTAGAGTTTGGCTCGAATTGCAGGTATCGATTTACCAAAAAATAAGAAAGCGTACATAGGTTTAACCTATATTTATGGTGTAGGTCAGCATACATCAAAGAAAATATTAGAACAGGCAAAAGTTGATCCTCAAAAGAAAATTTCTGATTTGACTGAAGAGGAAATTGCTGAAATTAGATCCATAATGACAACCGAGTATAAGGTTGAAGGTGCTCTTCGTAGCGAGGTTCAGCAAAACATTAAGAGACTTATGGACATTGGTTGTTATAGAGGATTAAGACACAGAAAAAGTTTACCCGTTAGAGGTCAACGTACGCGGACTAATTCAAGAACTCGCAAAGGCAAGCGTAGAACTGTCGCAGGTAAAAAGAAAACCCCAGCTAAGAAATAACAATTGAAATGAGGAGAATTTGACTTGGCTAAAGTAGCAAAAAAAACTAAAAAAAGAGTTCATGTCGATGCAGTTGGTGTTGCTCATATAAAAGCTACATTTAATAACGTTATTGTAACATTGACTGATATTTATGGGAATACTATTTCTTGGTCTTCTGCCGGTAAAAACGGCTTTAAGGGATCTAGAAAAAATACTCCATTTGCAGCACAGGTTTCTGCTGAAGCAGCTGCCAAAGAAGCTGTTGATCTTGGATTAAGAAAAGTAGATGTTTACGTCAAAGGTCCTGGCGCTGGCCGCGAGGCTGCTATTAGGGCTTTGAATACAGCAGGTTTGGAAGTTATTTCCATAAAAGATATTACGCCAATTCCTCATAATGGCTGTAGACCACCTAAGAAAAGAAGAGTTTAATTTTATTGGAGAAATCTTAAATGGCAAGATATATTGGTGCTGTTTGTAAACTGTGCAGAAGAGAAAAACAGAAACTATTTCTTAAAGGAAGCAAATGCTATTCAGAGAAGTGCTTAGTTGAAAAGAAAAACTATCCTCCTGGACAGCACGGCCT
This sequence comes from Bacteroidota bacterium, assembly GCA_030706145.1. Classification (GTDB taxonomy): domain Bacteria; phylum Bacteroidota; class Ignavibacteria; order Ignavibacteriales; family SURF-24; genus JAUZPB01. The sequence goes on along the minus strand of JAUZPB010000012.1, from coordinate 34,824 downwards.
TAGCAGAAGATCTAAATTTTCTGAATATGGTGTTCAGTTAAGAGAAAAACAAAAAGTAAAAAGAATTTACGGATTGTTGGAAAAACAGTTTAGTAATTATTTCGAAGAGGCAAATAGATCAAAAGGTATTACAGGTGAAAACCTTGTACAAATCCTTGAAAGCAGACTTGATAATGTAGTTTTCAGACTTGGATTTGCACCCTCAAGAAAATCGGCTAGACAGCTGATTAAACATAGACATTTTCTGGTAAATGATAAAATTGTTGATATCCCTTCATTTCTACTCTCTCCTGGCGATATGATCCAGGTTAGAGATAAGAGCAAAAAATTGGATATTATTCACGATGCTTTAAAGAGAACTAAAGATAATATCTATTCTTGGTTAGCTGTTGATAAGGCTGCCCTAAGTGGTACTTTCTTACAGTTACCTCAAAGAATCGATGTTCCTTTGAATGCAAACGAACAATTAATTGTTGAGTTATATTCAAAATAGACTTAAATAGTTTAAGTTTAATATAAAGAGGATATAATATAAATGAGTTTTCCTTATATAAAAATGCCAGAATCTGTAGTTCTTGATGAGGCTACTTACACCAATATTTTTGGTAGATTCACTGTTCAGCCTCTCGAAAGGGGCTATGCCGTCACGCTAGGCAATTCTTTGAGAAGAGTTTTACTCTCTTCGCTTACTGGAGCTGCTATTACTGCTGTAAAGATTGATGGTGTACTTCACGAATTTACTACTGTTCCAGGTGTAGTTGAAGACGTGACTGAAATTATTCTTAACCTTAAACAGGTTAGAATGAAGATTCTCAATAAAAAGTCTACAAGACTTGAGATATCTTTCCAGGGTCCTCATCAATTTACCGCTGCTGATTTGCAGAAAAGTTCTCCGGATATTGAAATCCTGAACCCGGATCTTCATATTGCTACTTTGAATAAAGAAGCTAAATTTAATATGGAAATCCGTTACGGTACTGGTAAGGGCTATGTCCCATCGACTGAACAGAATATTCCTGATCAGACAATCGGACTGATTCCAATTGACTCAATTTTTACACCGATCAAAAATGTTCGTTATGATATTGAAAACGTTAGAATCGGTGAGAAAAATGATTATGAAAAACTTGTTCTGGAGATTACTACTGATGGATCTATTACTCCTGAAGATGCTCTTACTAATTCGGCAAAAATATTAAAAGATCACATTCAGTTGTTTATTAATTTTGACGTTGAACAGGAAGAAGAAAAAGTAGTTAACGAACAGGATGCTGAACGTGAAAGAATTAGAAAAATATTAACTACTAGTGTTGATGATTTGGAGCTTAGTGTCAGATCGCATAACTGTCTTAAAGCTGCAAATATTAAAAATCTGGCCGACTTGGTTCGCCGTGATGAAAACGAAATGCTAAAGTTCAGAAATTTCGGTAGAAAATCTCTCGCTGAACTAATTGAAATTGTCGATAATTACGGATTGGAATTCGGCATGGATGTAGACAAATATTTAAATGATAAATCCGATAATAGTTAATTCGCTAAAATAGGTTAAGTAATGAGACACAATAACAAAGGTAGAAAACTAGGCAGAACTGCAAGTCATCGTAGCGCTACTCTTAAAGCTTTGTCAACAGCACTCTTTAAACATAAAAGAATTAGAACTACAGTTGCTAAGGCTAAAGAAACAAGGACTTTTGCAGAGTCATTAATTACAAAAGCAAAAAAGGATTCAGTTCACTCTAGAAGACATATTGCCAAATTCATTAATGATAAGGCAGTTATTCAGGAATTGTTCTCTGAAATCATCCCAAAAATTGGTGACAGACCTGGTGGTTATACCAGAGTAGTTAAACTGGGAAGAAGATTTGGCGATGCAGCTGAATTAGCCATACTTGAATTGGTTGATTTTAACGATGTCGCTAACCAGTTAGCTTCTGAAAAGAAAGAAAGAAAAGAAGAAAGAAAGGCTGCAAAACAGGAAGCCGCTCAGCAAAAAGCTGAGGAAACTGCTACTACTGAGGAAGCTTAAAAAACTATTTCCAAATTTGTTTTATGAAAGAGTAACCATTTTTTGTGGTTACTCTTTTTTTTATTATGACTTCAAAAATCGAATACATAGGTTCCTATTTCGAAATGGGGAAATTACCTAAGGATGAACTTCCTGAGGTGGTGATTTGCGGACGATCTAATGTTGGCAAATCTTCCTTTATTAATTCTCTGTTCAATAGGAAAAACCTTGCAAAGACTAGCTCTATCCCTGGGAAAACCAGATCATTGAACTTTTATCTAGTAGATGATAAATATTATATGGTTGATCTTCCTGGATTTGGCTATGCTAAGGTAAGTAAATCTGAAAGAGATTATTGGAATAAGCTCATTCAGGAGTATTTTACTAAAAGAAAAAATATTTCTTTAGCATTTCATTTGGTTGATAGTAGGCATAAACCTCTGGATCTGGATATAGCTTTGAATTCATATTTGAGAGAATTTTCTATAGCTTATATTGTTCTGCTAAATAAGGTTGATAAATTAAACCAAGCTGAACAACATCTTGCAAAACGGCAGACTATTAGCATATTCCCTGAGTTAATTCAGGGTGAAAATCTGTTAACTTACTCATCTGTTAAAAACATTGGGCACAAAGAAGTAAGAGAAAAATTATCAGTTTTATTTAAAAATTAATATCCCTTTGTTGATATTTTACAAATCAAAACCTATATTTAGCCCTAGTCTATTTTATACAAATTGATGCATCTTTGATGGTATTAGATAAATTAAAAAAAAGGATCCTTATATTCCTTGTTGTACCTGTTTTAGCTGCTTTGCTCTTTTTTATTAATGATCCTTTCTTAAAAGTTGCTACAATAGTACTTATTGTAATTTACGTAGGGTTTATTATATTCCTGCGTGATTCTGTGCGTTCTGAAGAAGAACCTGCCGCAGCTCCGAATCTTGAAATAGATCCTCCTTCCTATGAACCTGATCTTGGTGAATCAATTAAAATTGTCTCTTCTAATAAGAACCTGGAAGTTATTACAGCTGAGAATTATATCCCTGAAATAAATGTGGGAAAGAAGAACTTCTTTAAACCACCTGATCTTAAGGAAAACTTTGAAAAGATTGCAAATGAATCTCTTCCCAAAGGAATTGGTCAGGATGAGCAGTTTTCCTTCCTTCTGGAAAAGATACTCTCAGTTGTTAAAGATGCATTCCTTGCAAATACAGCCGTGTTTTTCTGGTATAACAAGAGAAAAGAAAAACTTACACTTGAAAAATACGTCTCTGAATGTACAGATATTACTGAAAGAAAGTTTGACCTTGAAGATGATATACTAAGCAAAATTGTTCAAAAAGAAGAACCAGAGCTTCTGACCGATATTAATGTAACTGCTGAAGCTGATGTAATTCGTTATTACTCGGTTCCGCAAGGTATAAAAAGTTTTGTTGGCGTCCCTCTATATTATCAGAATATGCTAGCTGGAATTCTTGCCCTGGACTCAAAGGAAAGTGATGCCTTCGGTATTGAAACTATATATTCCTTAGGACGCTATGTAAGAATAATATCCTTTATTATTGCTCTTTTTGACGAGAAACATAAAGACTCTCTGGCTGAAAGGAAATTAAGTGGACTTCTTGGACTTTTAAGTGGCGATAGATTCTTCCAAAATGAAGATGAACTCTATAATTCACTTGAAAATGCACTTAAGAACCTGATTAGCTGGGATGCTTTTACTTTTGTATACTATAACCCGCTTGAACAAAAATTTAAGACTTCGAAGATAGTAAATAACACTTCGTTAAAATATATTGGCGAAAACCTGGAAGTTGAACTTAATGGTACCTTGGTTGGTAAATGTATCGTTAATGGTATGCCCGTTAAAATCGACGATACATCTGCTTCTTCGTTCATCAGGTTTTCTAAATCAGAAGATGTAAGCTTCGACGGTTCTTTCCTCTCTATTCCGCTTGTTTATGACAACCAAAACTATGGAGTACTCTGTTTCGAGAGCCTGAAGAAAAATGCATATACCAATGCCGACGTGCATTTTATGAAGAGCACTGTGAAAATTCTTGCCTTTATTGTTTATTCATTCTCTACTCAGGCAGTTCTAAAGAAACTTCTTTCTGTGGATATTGAAACAAAGACTCTCAATAAAGATGCTTTTGTAGAACGACTTACCTCCGATCTATATAAGGCTAATATGCTGAATGTTCCCGGTGCAGTTGTAATGATTTATATCGATGATTTTCTTGAACAGGAATCTTTATTTGAGGGGAATCCTTTCCCAAAAGTATTAAGGACTGTTGCAAAGACTATCTCAGAGGAGATGACACCTACAAATTTGATGGGACGCATTAGCGAAAGGATATTTGGTGTATACTTCTTTAACACTCCGACAAAAGACGTATTTCTGTGGGCTGAAAAGCTTAGAGTTAAGATTGCCCGTAAACCTGTTGCCGTAATTTCAAAGCAAACTACTTTTACGGTCTCCATTGGGCTAGCTTCTACTCAAAATAAAACAAATGCTGAGGAAGTTCTCAATAATGCCGAACTTGCCTTGAAAAAGGCCCTTGAAAAAGGTGGAAATGCCGTCAGAAATATAAATTGATCTTCTAGAGGATTTTTATACTGTCTAAATCAGTTTTTATTCAGTTTACGCCATTATATTAATATTATCTGAATATTAAATTGAATATCTCTTGGATGAATTATTATGAACAATTTTCTCATTATAGTCCTAGACGGTGTAGGTGTCGGCGAACTGCCCGATGCAGCAAAATATATGGATTCAGGCAGTAATACTCTTGGTAATATGGCCAGGCATCTAAAAGGCCTTAATCTGCCAAACCTTGAGCTTTCTGGACTTGGGAACATAATCGATATACAAGGCTTAAAAAAACAACAAAATCCCATGGCTTCTTTTGGAAAAATGGCCGAGGTCTCTAACGGTAAGGATTCAACAACGGGTCATTGGGAGCTTGGCGGAATTAAAGTTGAGTTTGATTTTGCCTATTACCCAAAAGGCTTCCCTGATGAACTAATAAAGAGATTCTTATCTTTTACTGGTCTAAAGGGTGTTCTTGGAAACAAAGCAGCCTCTGGTACAGAAATTATTAAAGAACTTGGCGATGAACACCTTAGAACAGGTTATCCCATCGTCTATACCTCAGCCGATTCAGTCTTTCAAATCGCAGCTCATGAAGAAATAATACCACTCGATAGATTATATGAAATTTGTACTATTGCAAGAGAAAAGGTCCTTGTTGGGCGTGATTCGGTAGGACGCGTAATTGCAAGACCTTTTATTGGGAAAAGTGGTAACTACACACGAACAACAAATCGCAAGGACTTTTCGCTTGATCCTGAATCTGAAACAATTCTTGACCTGTTATACAAAAATAAAATTCAAACAGTCGCTATTGGTAAAATAAATGACCTTTTTAACTACAGAGGAATAAAAGTAAAGGAAAAAACAAAATCGAACGTCGAAGGCATAAATAAGATTATCGAATATGCTTCAAAGGTAAAGAATAGCCTTATTTTTACCAATTTAGTCGATTTTGACGTCTACTATGGTCATAGAAATGATCCGGCCGGATTCCACGAGGCATTGAAGGAATTTGACAGATATCTGCCTTTAATACTTTCTGCAATCGATGAAACAGATCACCTTGTCATTACTTCTGACCATGGGAATGACCCTACAAGTATTAGTACTGATCATAGTAGGGAATACGTGCCTCTTCTTTATTTTAGAAAAGGCAAAGAAGGAAAGGATCTTGGAATTAGATCTACATATTCCGATGTGGCTCAGACAGTGGCAGAGTTTTTTGGAGTCAAAAATACTCTGAAAGGGAAGAGCTTCCTGGTTAAATAGGGACAAATTTGTGCTCTTAAAATTTTCTAAGGTTGGTCGACTATAGATTTAGATAATTGGCAATATTTAATTTCCTTGCAGATTATTTGCACTATGGTCTTCTGTAAAACAGCTTTCGATTTCTTTTATTAGTAATTTTTTTTGTATGAATTCAGGAAAATCAGAGGTAAAAGAGTGATACTAGGAAAGGTTATCGGTACTGTTTGGTCGACAAGAAAGGATGAAAACCTTGTCGGCGCAAAGTTTCTAATAATAAGAGAATTGAATCTGGACTATTCGGAAAAGGAACACTTCCTTGTGGCAGTAGATAGTGTGGGAGCAGGAGTAGGCGAGATAGTTCTGGCCGCCTCCGGGAGTTCTGCACGTCAGACTGCATTTACAAAAAATAAGCCCATTGACGCAGTAATAATGGCAATTGTCGATAAGCTGGATGTTTCTCAGAAACAAAGCTCTTTTGAAGAAGTTGTAGAGAAACAATAGATGCAGCTTGGAAAAGTAATCGGTACAATCTGGGCAACCAGAAAATATGAGACACTGACAAGCTTTAAGCTTCAGATAGTCGAACCCTTGAATGCAGAATTAAAGAAAATAGGTGATCCCTTTATAGCTGTAGATACAATTGGTGCTGGCCCCGGGGAAATAATTTATTACGCAACTTCGTGCGAAGCTGTAATCCCAATGAATGTTCCCATGGCTCCTGTTGATGCTTCTATTGTAGGGATTGTTGACTATATAAATCTTGAAAAATAATTTAAGGAGAGTTAACATTGAAAATTACTAAGCAATATACTAACCGCGAAAGTCAGTCTCTGGATAAGTATTTGCAGGAAATTGGAAAAGTTGATCTATTAACTCCCGATGAAGAAATTACGCTTGCTGTTAATATTAAAAAAGATGACCCGATTGCTTTGGAAAGGTTGGTAAAATCAAATCTTCGATTTGTAGTTAGTGTTGCAAAACAATATCAGAACCAGGGATTATCCTTAGGTGATTTGATCAACGAAGGAAATCTTGGACTGATAAAAGCTGCAAAGAGATTTGATGAGACACGTGGTTTTAAGTTTATTTCCTATGCTGTTTGGTGGATTAGACAATCAATTCTTCAGGCCCTCGCTGAACAATCCAGAATTGTAAGGCTGCCATTAAACCGTGTGGGTGCATTAAACAAGCTTGGTAAGGCATATAGCAACTTAGAACAAGAGTTTGAAAGAGAACCTAGTCCAAATGAGCTTGCTCAGGAACTCGATATGGATGTCGAGGAAGTGGCTGATACATTAAAAATATCAGGACGGCATGTCTCTATGGACGCCCCTTTTAGCCAGGGGGAAGAAAACAGACTTTTGGATGTAATATCTAATGAGCACCAGCCTTCACCTGATTTCAATCTCATGTCTGAATCACTTAAAAATGAGATCGAACGGGCATTATCTACACTTACGGACCGCGAGGCCGAAGTAATTAAACTTTATTTCGGACTGAATAAAGAACATTCCCTTACACTCGAGGAAATTGGCGAAAAATTCAATTTGACAAGGGAAAGAGTTAGACAAATTAAAGAAAAAGCAATTAGAAGATTAAGGCATGCCTCTAGAAGTAAGAATTTGCGTGCATATTTAGGTTAATTTTAGTACGTTTGCGATTATGATTTTAAAAAGATTTTACAAAATATTGTTATGGGGAATTATTGCCTTATTCATTTTTGGCACTTCTCCCTACTATTTTGCTGCTAAAAGCAAAAAACACTCAACTAAGAAGCCTAGCAGCAGTGCTACTGCTGTGTCTTCTGGTAAAAAAGGTGCTTCAAAGAAGAGTTCATCGAAAAAAGCTTCTTCAAAGAAGGAATCTTCAAAAAAGGAATCTTCTGAAAAAGAGACTTCAAGGAAAACTTCTAAGAAAAAGAGTCTGGCTTCTAAGAAGAAACTTTCTTCAAAGAAACTTATTTCTTCTTCAAAGGATAAAAGAAAGAGAAAAGCAGATAAAACTGCAAAGAGTAAAACTCTTTCTTTTCTGCCTTCAAGGAAAGATATTGTAAAAAAAGATACCTCAAGGTACGTAAGTCCTGATGATCTCCCAGCTTTGGAAGATGATCCGGAAGATCTGCCGGTTGAGACACAGACAGTAAATGTATCTGATCTGCTCGAAAAATATGTCGTATCTAACCAGTATGCCGCTCCTTCTGATTCTGTGAATCTTAAGGAAAAGATCATAATGGAAATTATTAAATATCTTGATACTCCTTATAAGTTTGGAGGCAATACAAGTAAAGGGATTGACTGCTCAGCATTCACTAAGACTATTTTTGCCAATTCATTTTCACTCGAACTGCCACGAACTGCCAGAGAGCAGTTTCAACTGGGAGAGGAGATCAATGATAAAAGTGAACTGAAATTCGGCGACCTGATTTTCTTTAATACTAGAAAAAGGGTTAGACCGGGACACGTTGGCATTTATATTGGCGATAATATGTTTGCCCATTCAAGCAGCAGTCAGGGCGTTATGGTCTCTTCTTTAGAAACGGATTTCTACTCGAGAAAATTCATGGGTGGTAGAAGAATGAATTTCAATCTTGTTCGAAGGTAATAAGGCATCTATTGGCACGTTTTAAGGTATATTTAGAATACGAGGGCACAAGGTATAGCGGCTGGCAAGTACAGAAACAAAGCAGAACCATACAGGGTACTCTGCTTAATGCTGCTGAAGGAATCTTTAAGGGGGAAAAACCTGATATACAGGGCTCTGGTAGAACAGATAGTGGTGTTCATGCTATTTGTCAGGTTGCACACCTGGATGTAAAGACTATGCTAGCTCCTGAAATTATCAGAATGAAGCTTAATGATAAGCTTCCACATGATATCAATATACTTGAGATTGAAAAGACTCACCCTACTTTTCATGCTCGTCACGATGCTATAAGCCGAAGCTATATTTACCAGATATCCCGCAGAAGAACTGCCTTCGGAAAATCCTTTGTCTGGTGGATTAAAGATAAACTCAACTTTAATGAAATGAAAGAGGCTTCTTTACTTTTTATGGGAATGAAGGATTTTGAATCTTTCTCGGATGACGATAAAGAAGAAAAATCGACTAAAGTTCTTATTGAAAATATTGAGCTTAAAGAGGCCGGTGACCTTATATTGATAAGGATAAGGGGCTCTCATTTTATCTGGAAAATGGTTAGGAGAATGGTTGGCGTTATGGCTGGCATCGGAAGAGGAAACCTCTCGCAGACAGATCTTCAATTTTTTCTACATAACAAATCCTCTGAACCAGCAAAACTTACAGCCCCACCATCTGGACTTTTTCTTGAGCAGGTTCTATATAAAGGCGATAAACCAAAAGATGTTTTGGAACCTGCACTTATGTGGAGATATTTCTCCCAAGGCAGATAATAATCTGCAGATAATAATCTGCAGATGATAATCCTTTAATTACTTTGCCTCTTTAATTACTTTGCCTCTTTAATTACTTTGCAACTCCAATTATCCTACTAGCTGGACTTTTGTTCTGCATACATCTTTTCTCTTGGTATTGGCAGTGAAATTTTATTCTTGTTTCATTTTTGAAATTTTTATCCTGATTTTCATTTTTTTTTATATTTTAAAGCGCAATAAAGTGACTAATTGCCATTTCCAATTTGTTAAAAAAAAACAGTTCAATTTTTGAATAATATACTTCAAAATGGAGATTAAATTGAAAAAAGGGATATTGCTTCTCATCGTTTTAACGACTTCTTTTTCTTTATATGCAAGAAACGGAAAACTGAAGACTGGCGCAGACTTACTCTTCAGCAAATACTTTAGCCTTATTAAGGGTAAGAATATTGGCCTCATTACTAACCATACAGGACTTCTTTCCGATGGCCGCCACCTGGCAGATGTACTTCATGAAAACAAGGAAGTTCACCTTGTAGCCTTGTTTGGCCCTGAGCATGGGGTAAGAGGTGACACGACTGGCGCTGTAATAGATGCAGTTGATAAAAAAACAGGCATCCCGGCTTACTCACTTTATGGAAAAACTTATAAACCTACTGCACAAATGCTTAAGGGAGTCGATATTCTTATCTATGACATTCAGGACGTGGGGGCTAGGTTCTATACTTATATTTCAACTTTGGGACATGTTATGGAGGCTGCTGCAGAAAATAATATTCCCATTATTGTTCTGGACAGACCCAACCCTTTAAGAGGCCTAAGATCTGATGGATTCGTAACAGAAGATACAATGAAATCTTTCGTTGCCTTTGGGAAGATCCCTGTCGAACATGGGATGACCGTAGGAGAAATTGCCATGCTCTATAACGGTGAAGGAATGCTAAAAGATGGAAAGAAAGCTGACCTGAAAGTTATTAAAATGGAAGGCTGGAAAAGGAACAAGTGGTTCGACCAAACTGGCTTAAAATGGGTTAAGACTTCTCCAAACTTGCCTTACCTTGAATCTGCCGTTGTATATCCTGGAACATGCTTTTTTGAGGGCGTTAATATCTCCGAAGGAAGAGGTACAGACAAACCATTTCAGTACGTTGGAGCCCCATGGATAGACAATCAAAGGGCTTTGGAACTCCTTAAGAGTAAAAAACTAAAGGGTGTTGAACTAAAGGCCGTTGAATTTACTCCTACTCTAAGAGCAAACAACGCGCATCCTCCTAAATATAACAACCAGGTATGTAAAGGCCTTTATCTTGATATAAAAGACAGGAATTCCTTTGAACCTGTAAAGGCCGGTATTTGCATGCTCTGGGCATTTAAGCAGACTAATTCCGATAGCTTAAAGTGGCGCCCTCAGACCTTGGATAAACTTGCTGCAACACCAAAGCTAAGAGAAATGCTTGACCTTGGGAAATCACCCGAAGAAATTTTTGCTTCATGGCAGGGTGATCTGAAAAAATTCCAAAAGATCAGGTCTAAATATTTGCTTTATAAATGACTAATTTCTACTAAGCTGATCTGATTTTTTTTTCTCCTGTTCTATTGGTAAATTAGTACTAAACTTTAATTAAAGTAGTGAATTAAAAGAGGTAAAATTGTTTGCTTTTGAAGATTTTGATATAAAATTAGACACCGATGTAATTGGTAGAAATTTCATCTATAGTGAAGAAGTTGAATCAACAAATTCTGTTTTGCTCGATCCCCAGTTTGATATGGACCTTGATGGAACTGTCATTCTTGCTGAAAGGCAAAATGGAGGAAGAGGAAGAAGGGATAGAAAATGGTACAGTGCAAAAGATCAGAATTTAACATTTTCAATTCTTTTGAAGAGAAAATTTGATGAGAAAAAGATCAATCTGATCAACTTTGCCTCAGCTCTCTCTGTGGCCTTCTCTTTGGAAAACCTCTACCAAATAAGAGTTAATCTTAAGTGGCCAAATGATGTTCTTGCCGGACAGGATAAAATAGCAGGTATACTGCTTGAATCGACAATTAAAGGTAACAAGATGAATAAACTGGTCATTGGCATTGGCCTTAATGTCAATCAGACTGTTTTTCAGGGGAGTTTTAATATTCCTCCTACTTCGGTCAAGAAAATTCTAGACCAGGATGTATCAAGAGAAAGGCTCTTAAGCGAGATATTAAATAACTTTGAAGATCTCCTCAAAAGAGTGCATTCTGACCCACAGAGCATACTTGAGGACTGGAAATCGCGCTGCAGGATGATTGGTGAACTTGTTTCCATTCAGGACGAGAACTTTTCAAAGGTTGGTGTATTTGAAGATGTTGATGAAGAGGGTTTCCTTCTTCTGAGAGTAAATAGAGATACACTTGAAAAAATCCACTTCGGTGATGTGAGCTTGCGCTAATATGTTTTTAGCTTGTGACCTTGGAAATACATTTGCAAAGTTCGGCCTTTATGAGCATAATGAACTCAAAAGGTTCATTAAATGCCCTTATGAGGAGTTCTCTGCTGATGTTTTTCAGGCCTGGGAAATCGATAGGATCGGAATTTCTTCGGTTGTCCCTCAAATGACGGAAAAGATTGCAGGTATACTTTCTGAAAAGTTTACCTGCCTTCCATTTATTATTAATTCTGCTTCTTCCAGATTTAACCTGAAAATAAATTACAAATCTCCATCTACTCTTGGTATAGATAGGATCTGTTCGGCTGAAGGAGCTTTTAGCCTGTTTAGATCAGATCCGGACTTTTCAAAATACAATGAAAATACATTTATTGTCACTGCCGACCTGGGAACAGCAACAACTATAAATATTGTTGGCTATTATGCAGAGTTTTTAGGCGGCATAATTATGCCCGGGATATCTACAATGGCAAATTCTCTTTTTACCAATACTGCAAAGCTTCCCAGGGTTGACCCTTTAGATGCCTACAAGGGATTTATTGGCATTGATACAGCTTCTTCTATCTCCAGCGGCATAATAAATTCTACCTCTGGCATAATTGAAAGAACAGTTATGCGATTGGAAAAAGAACAAAATGCCCAGAGTGTAAAATTATATCTAACGGGTGGATTTGCTGAGGTAATGAAAAACTATGTCGAAACAGATTCTATCGTGGTAAAGGATCTGGTTCTTCGGGGTATAAAAGCAATTTACGAAAGGAACTTTGTTGACAAAGAAAGAAATATATTTTGATAATGCGGCAACTACCAGGCTAGATAAAAGAGTGTTTGAAAAAATGATCCCTTTTCTAAATGAGTTTTATGGCAATCCTTCCTCAATTCACTCCTATGGTAGAAAAGTAAGAGTTGCAATTGAAGAGGCTAGGGAAACAGTTGCAGACTTCATAAATGCAGATGCAAGTGAGATCTACTTTGCTAGCGGGGGAACAGAAGCAAATAATTTTCCTGTGTTCGGAATCGCCAAAACAGAATTTAATGAGTCCGGTAGAAATACAATCGTTTCAACTTCTGTCGAACACCACTGTGTGCTTGAATCGGTTGAGGAACTTAGTAAAAACGGATTTAATGTAAAACTGACCTCTGTAGATTCCAAAAGCATACTGGAAGAAGAGAAATTTAAGAATAACCTTTCACATGACGTCTCTCTGGCTTCTGTAATATTTTGTAATAATGAAACTGGGGCTGTAAATCAAATAGAAAATCTTGCAGAATTTACTCACAGCTCTAAAGCTTACTTTCATACAGACGCTGTCCAGGCCTTTGGAAAAATTCCAATTGATGTAAAAAAACTGCATCTTGATTCCATGTCGTTTTCTTCTCACAAAATTAACGGCCCTAAAGGAGCAGGTGCTGTCTTTGTAAAAAGTGGAACCCCTCTTTCTCCTCTGATTTTTGGCGGCTCACAGGAAAGAAACCGCAGAGGTGGAACTGAGAATCCTGCTTCGATTATTGGCTTTGCAGAGGCTGTAAAACTTATAAAAAGGGAAATGACAGGTAATTATGAAAAGGTAAAGGCCATCAGAGATAAGTTCTTAAATGGCATTATGAGAATTGATCAAAAGGGGATAGAAATAAACGGTGGTGATAATGTCCTTCCTTATATAGCAAGTATTACCTTTAAGAATGAGTTTTATAACAACGATCCTGAAGCTATTTTGATGTACCTGGATATTAATGGCATAGCTGCTTCAAATGGTGCTGCTTGTACATCGGGAACACTAAAACCCTCACATGTTATTCTAGCTATGGGGAGACCTCTTGAAGATGCACAGGGAACAATTAGGTTCTCTTTTAGTGCCGAAAACACTATAGATGAAGTTGATTATGCTCTTGAAATAATTGAAAAGATGACAAAGAAATTTTCAAAAAAGTGATCTTAATAAAAAAGGGTCATCTTTTTTATGACCCCTTTTTATTTATTATTTAAACACTTTTTTTGCCTGCCATGGCGGCAGAAAAATCAAAACATTTTTTACTGCAAAGATCTGTTTGAATAAAGCCTTTCATAATAACTTTGATATTCACCAGTAATGATCCTTTCCCACCACTTGCGGTTTTCTTTATACCACTCAATTGTCTTAACAATAGCTTCTTCAAAACAGTATTTAGGCTTCCAGCCAAGCTCGGTCCTTATTTTTGTAGAGTCTATCGCATAACGCCTGTCGTGCCCAGGACGGTCCTTTACATACTCAATTAATTCTTCTGACTTATTAAGATTCTTTAGCACTAGCTTTACGATGTCGATATTTTTCATCTCCTGGCTAGCACCAATGTTATATACCTGTCCGATTCTTCCTTTATCAAAGACCAGATCAATTGCCCTGTTATGGTCAATTACATATATCCAGTCTCTTACATTTAGTCCATCTCCATAGACAGGAAGTTTTTTATCATAAAGCGTATTAATTATCATAAGCGGAATTAGCTTTTCAGGAAACTGAAGAGGTCCATAGTTGTTTGAGCACCTGGTTACAACAACTGGCATGCCGTATGTATGATAAAATGCAAGGGCCATCATATCTGCTGAGGCTTTGCTTGCTGAATATGGACTGTTTGGCGAAAGGGGTGTGGTTTCACTAAATAGCCCTTCTTCTCCAAGGCTGCCATAAACCTCATCGGTTGAAACCTGAAGAAACCTCTCTACTTCATACCTTCTTGCTGCCTCAAGAAGTACATTTGTTCCTATAACATTAGTCCTGAAGAATATCTCTGAACCTAGTATACTGCGGTCTACGTGGGATTCTGCAGCAAAGTTTATTACATACTTTATTGAATGTTTCTGAAATAAATAATGTACTAGCTCTGCATTTGTTATATCGCCTCTTACAAAGCTATACCTAGGATTACTTTCAGATTCCTTAAGGTTTTCAAGGTTCCCGGCATAGGTAAGCTTATCAAGGTTAACAATATTGTAGTCGTCTCTTTCCTTTAAGATATGATTTATGAAGTTGCTTCCGATAAAACCGGCTCCGCCTGTAACTAAAATGCTTTTCATTTTAATATCCCTTAGTAATTAAAAAATCCTATAAATATTCCGGCCTGTAAAAATAGCAAATTACTCTTCAAATTAGAAGGGATATTATTTAGTGTCTGCTCATTATTGTATTCCCAGCTTTCACTCAAAGCAAACTTATAGCCCCCGCCAATGCGGAAGGCAAAAAACCTGTAGATGGGAATATCAATGTTTATTGTTGGGGCTATCATAAGGTGTTTATTGGTAAGCTTTTTATAGGAATTCCCAGATTGCGGCATCTCTATATTAAAATCCTCTCCCCAGAATTTATCCCAGTTTTCCTGAGTCTGGTTTTCATAAACTTCTATTGTATTGCTTCCTCCTCCAAAGATGAATCCTACTGAAAGGGCAATATTTTTAATAAAAGGCATCGTATATTCAGCTGTAAATCCACCCATTGAAGTAGAATAATCAACCTCGCGGCTTATCCTGTTTATGACAGATGTTTTCTTAATAGAGCCGCCAAAACCCATTCCACCTATCCTAAGGTTTTTTATAAAAGGAATTGATATAAAACCCGTCCCACCTGTAGCAAATATCCCAGAGCTTGGTAGCTTTTCTATACCTAAAGAGGGCAGTCTTTCGTTTATTGCGTCAAAATTTGGGACTATCCAGCCTGGAGTAAATCCTCCTCCGGCAGCAAACTTGGAATCAAAACCCATCTCTTCCTGGGCACTAAGCTTTGCAAAGGCAACAAATATAAGTACAGTAAGACAAAATATTCTTTTCATTTTATTATCCGGTTATTTTCACAATTATTCAAAAGTCTATTTAAGAAAAAATAACAAAATCCATGTGCAGGTAAAAGCAATTTTATGCCAATATTCCATTTACTTCTAATTTCTGCTTCAAAGTAAAACAAAATTCCATCTTTTGTGCTCAAAAGTCTTGTGCAAATGAGAGTAAATCCACCTCTGCCATTTTGGCAGAGACCGCTGTCATTTTGTCCGGATTTTATGACAAAATGGCGACATCTTAAAGGACTATTATTTTTCAAATAAGAAAAAAGCTCGAAAATCGTCTGTTTTATGCATTTATTCTTTTGGCACGGTCTATGCTTTAATTATTGCATAAAAGAAATTAAAGGAGGAATGAAAAATGACTGTTCTGAAGTTTGAACCTTTAAAGGAGCTTGAGAACCTCAATAACAGGATTCAAAGATACTTTGAGGATTTTCCTTCACTTGGCCTTGAATTCAAGGGAAACTTCAATCCAAGGATCGATATTTCCGAGGACGAAAAGAATTTATTCGTTGAAGCTGAAATTCCAGGGACAAAGAAGGAAGATATAAAGATCACTCTTCATGATAATATTCTTACACTAAAGGGTGAAAAGAGGAGGGAAGAGGAGCGAAAGGAAAAAAACTTCTTTAGAAGCGAAAGGACATTCGGACCTTTTACAAGGAGTTTTACTTTACCAGTACAGGTTGATTCAAATGATGTTGAGGCTAAATTTGAAGACGGCGTTTTGATGATAAAGCTCGGAAAAGTAAACCCTAAACCTATTAACGAGAAAGAGATCAAACTTTCGTAAATAAATTTATTCTTCTTAAAAAAGAGGGTTTTTAACTAGTATTAAATTGTTTATAAATGGTGTTTATCTTTTTCATTAAAAAGAATATT
Organism: Bacteroidota bacterium; assembly: GCA_030706145.1. Taxonomy (GTDB): domain Bacteria; phylum Bacteroidota; class Ignavibacteria; order Ignavibacteriales; family SURF-24; genus JAUZPB01. The sequence continues at coordinate 18,462 of JAUZPB010000012.1, read as the reverse complement.
CACCGTTTGGTTTTTAGAGAAATTTTTAATTTGGAGACAGCAAAACCTCTTTTGCAGGTTTTGCTGGACTCACAAAATTCTTAAATGAAAGGAGACAGTATGGGAAAAATCATTGGAATTGATTTGGGTACTACTAACTCTTGCGTTGCTGTAATGGAAGGAAATGACCCGGTTGTTATTCCTAACTCTGAAGGCGGTAGAACTACACCTTCAATAGTAGCCTTTACAAAAAATGGAGAGAGATTAGTCGGACAACAAGCAAAGCGTCAGGCAGTAACTAATCCAAAAAATACAATCTTTTCTATAAAGAGATTTATGGGAAGAAGAATGGATGAGGTTACCTCTGAGATGACAAAGGTGCCTTATCAGGTTGTAGCTGGTGAAAATAATACAGCTAGAGTTAAAATAGAGGACAGATTGTATAGCCCACCTGAAATAAGTGCTATGATACTCCAGAAAATGAAGAAGACTGCCGAAGATTATCTTGGACAGGAAATTACTGAAGCTGTTATTACAGTTCCTGCTTATTTCAATGACTCTCAGAGACAGGCAACCAAAGATGCTGGCGAAATTGCTGGACTAAAAGTAAGAAGAATCATTAATGAGCCTACGGCTGCTGCACTGGCTTATGGATTGGATAAAAAGACAAAAGATCAGATAGTTGCTGTATATGACCTTGGTGGTGGTACATTTGATATATCTATACTTCAGCTTGGCGATGGAGTCTTTGAAGTAAAATCTACAAATGGTGACGGCCACTTAGGCGGCGATGACTTCGACCAGAGACTTATAGATTACCTTGCCGATGAATTCAAAAATCAGGAAGGTGTTGATCTTAGAAAAGATCCTATGGCACTCCAGAGATTAAAAGAAGCTGCTGAAAAGGCAAAGATTGAACTTTCTAATTCATTGCAGACAGATGTTAATCTTCCTTTTATTACTGCTACTCAGGAAGGTCCAAAACATCTTAATATAGCAATTACACGTGCAAAATTTGAGCAGTTAGTTGACGACCTGATAGAAAGAACAGTTACCCCATGTGAAAAGGCAATGAAAGATGCAGGCGTCACACCTTCTCAGATAAGCGAAGTTATTCTTGTCGGCGGATCTACAAGAGTACCAAAGGTTCAGGAACTAGTTAAAAACTTGTTTAATAAAGAACCCCATAAAGGTGTAAATCCTGATGAAGTAGTTGCAATTGGCGCTGCTATTCAGGGTGGTGTATTAACAGGTGATGTAAAAGACGTTCTTTTACTCGATGTTACTCCTCTTTCTCTTGGTATTGAAACTCTAGGCGGCGTAATGACTCCGCTTATACAGGCTAATACAACAATACCTACAAGAAAGAGCGAAGTATTTTCAACTGCTTCAGATAATCAGCCCTCTGTTGAAATCAATATTCTGCAGGGTGAAAGATCAATGGCAAATGATAACAGAACTCTTGGCAGATTCCACTTAGATGGAATTCCACCTGCACCTAGAGGCATTCCTCAGATTGAGGTTACCTTTGATATCGATGCAAATGGTATACTCCATGTAAGTGCAAAGGATAAAGGTACAGGCAAAGAGCAGAGCATTAGAATTACTTCTTCTTCTGGCCTTAGCAAAGATGAAATAGAGAACATGAAAAATGATGCAAAGTCTCATGCAGCCGAGGATAAGAAGAAAAAAGAGGCAATTGAAATAAAGAATCAGGCAGATAACTTAGTCTTCCAGACAAAGAAACAATTGGAAGAAATGAAGGATAAAATATCTCCTGATGCAAAGAATAGACTGGAAGCTGAGATCAAGAGGGTCGAGGAAGCAATAGCTAGCAATAATAGCGATACTATTAAAGCTGCTACCGAATCTTTGAACAAGGTTTGGAACGAAGTTGCTACTCAGATGTATCAGCAGGCCGGAGGAGCTCAGCAGGGAGGACCGCAACAGGGCGGCGGTGCTCAACAGCAGGGTCCAAACAATACTGAGCAACAGCAATCCTCTGGTAAATCAGCGGATGAGAAAGAAGTACAGGATGCTTCTTATGAAGTTGTCGATGACGATGAGAAAAACAAGAATAAGAATAAATAATATAATACTACTTCATTCACGGGCGAAACTTTAAAGTTTCGCCCTTCTATAAAACTATTTCTTTTTTATCTTAAAATAATGTTTTTGAAGCTTCCTGCCGCTTTCAGGCAGGAGGAAATAGTATATAGTAAATATGAAATAAAAAGATAACATGTCCTATTTAAAAGGATGGCGGAATCGGTATTCAATAAAAAAAGTTTTTATAATTCAAAAAATCAAAAGAACAAATAAATATTTTTCAGCAATAAAAACACAACTAATAAACACACAATTGTTAAAATAAAGGAGGAAAAAACCATGGAAGATAATAAGGAAGCTTTACAAGTACAGGAAAAACAGGAACAAGTACAGGAAAAACAAGAAGTTAATTGGGAAGAAGCACTTGAGAAAGAATGCTGGGTTGCTCCACTAGTTGACATATTTGAAACCGAAGATGAATATACTCTCTCGGCAAATATGCCTGGAGTTTCAAAAGAGAATGTAAAAATTAAAATTGAAGACGGTAATATGACAATTATGGGCAAGGTTGACTATGAAAACCTGCTTAGTAAAAAATGCATACTGAGTGAGAACGAAATTGGCAATTTCTATAGAAAGTTCAGGATCTCAGAAAGTATTGATGAGAGCAAAATTCAGGCAAAACTTGAAAACGGTCAGCTTATTGTCAATATGCCGAAACATGAAAGAGTAAAACCAAAAACTATAGAGATTAAGTAAAATGTTCTATTGACTCTTAAAGGTTAATGTTAGTTCTAATATTAATACTAGTTCTCCTTCTCATTTATAAGTCCCGGTTTTCCCCCGGGACTTTCTTTTTAATTCACAGTGGCGTTCTTTTTGATCTTTTTACTTCAAGATATCTTACTCCACCTTAGCCTCTTAAACGTAAATCCTTAGCCTCCTAAAACAAGTATAGTTTGTTTTTTATTACTTCCTGCGTATTTTTATTGTCTTTATTTTTATATTTAATAAATTTCAATTAAAGCACTTATTCATGAAACACCTGTTTCTGATCCTTCTTGTCATTTTATGTGCTGGACTAACATTCTACGTCGAGCAGCATGATTCTTCCTTGCTTACCACAGGCAAAAGTAAAGTATCAGATGGGCCTTATTATTCAGGCATTCTAAAAGATGAATATCAGAATGTTAAGGCTGTTGCAAACTATGACATTAAGGCAGAACTTTTCCCCGAAAGAAAATTAGCCGTAGTTGATGAGTACCTTACATGGATAAATAAAACGGAATTTCCTGCAAATGAAATTCAGATCCACCTCTACCCAAATGCATTTCGAAATAGAAGGACTCTTTTTATTTCCGGCCGGGGAGGCACTCTTCCAGATGGATCAACCTCAGGGATCTACTTTAAGGAAGTTTCTTTTGAAGATAAAAAGCCGGCACAAATAAAAATTATTCAGCCCGAGGTAAGTGACGCCTTTGACAGCACTGCTGCAAGCATTGCCCTAAACAAAACAATAATGCCCGGCGATAGTATAAAGATCCACTTTAAGTATTCTCTTCCAATCCCGAAAATGATGAAAAGATTTGGCTATGCTGCAGGTAGAAATTTTTTCTTTATTTCTCAGTGGTTTCCTAAAGCAGGTGTCTTTTCAAATGGGAAATGGATATGCAGCCAGTATCATCCCTATACAAATTTTTTCTCTGACTTCGGAAAATATTCAGCTAAGATTATTGTCCCCAAAGGCTATCAGGTTGCTGCTACTGGTGTCATGAAGGATTCATCCTTATCTGAGAGCAAGATAATTTATAACTTTGAACAATACGGCGTTCATGACTTTGCATGGATGGCTACAGACAACATTGAAAATGCAAGATCTATATACAAAAGAAAAGATGGCTCTGATATTCTTATTAATGCCTTCGTGCAGCCTGAGCACGTGAAATACAAATCCAGATTCATTAATGCCGTAAAAAATTCTCTGAAATTCTTTGAAGATTATATAGGTATTTATCCATATCAGACAATTTCAATTGTTGATGTTCCAAAGACAAGTCTTTCTGGCGGAATGGAGTATCCTACATTAATTACAGTAGGAGCTGAACTATTTTCTCCAGTTTCAACACTTCAGCCCGAGAGTGTTACAATACACGAGTTTACTCATCAGTTTTTCTATGGCCTTCTTGCAAATAACGAAGTATACGAAACATGGCTGGATGAAGGGATTACTTCATACATAACTGACAAAATAGCATATAGGTATTACGGTAAACCTGAGGTTAACTTCAAACTATTTGGCTATTATCCGGTCTTTGGTATTAACTTCCTGTCATACAATGAGCTGCCTCTTGTTTATACTTTAGGAGACTATAAAATTGATGAGGGAGCAAATTCCTTAAGCCTTTATTACCAGTCTCCCGTCTGCGCCTCTATCTCAGATACATCTTATAAGCTTCCGGATGCTTTGTCCTATACTATTACTGGCTATAGCAAGCCTGAACTCATGCTGCTTTCACTAGAAAGAAACTTAGGATTTAATAATCTGATGTATATTTTCCGTAAATATTATCAATCCTATAAGTTTAGTCATCCTTCAGCAGAGGACTTTATACATACAGTAAATGAGAATTCAAAAGAAGACATGTCCTGGTTTTTTAAGAGTCTTTATAGAAATTCTTCTGCCTTTGATTACTCCATCAGATATGTAAGACCTGTTCCTGAAGAGCCTGGCAGTTATGAGGTTTATGCTGAAAGGCTTCGTGATGGCGTCTTTAAGCTTGACGTTGCACTCTATACAGATAAAGATACTCTTTTGCAGACCTGGAATGGGGAAGAAAGATGGAAGAGGTTTATCTTTCATACAAAAAACACTGTTCTTGGAGCTGAGATAGATCCCTTTAGAAAAAATATAATGGATCTTAACTATGCAAACAATTCATATATAATCAAAGATCAGTACGCAGGAAGCACATCCATTATGCTGCGCTGGCTTTTCTGGATTCAAAACCTTGTTTTATTATTAGGTAGTGTAGCATGATCAAACAGCTAAAAGAAATATTTCGCCAGAGCATAGTACTTTTATATCGTAACAGTAAGTTTGTATGGCTATATTGGGGCACTAACCTGGCATTTGGAATCGTACTTTCTTTGCCTCTTTACTACATGCTTAGCGATCACCTTATGCATTCTTCTTTGAGTCAGCTCCTAAGTTCAGGCATTGATTATATCTGGTATCTGCAGTTCCGCTCTCTTTATGATACGGAAATAGGTGAAATTCCATACATGATATATGGTACTGTAGGTATTTATGTTCTTATTCAGGTATTCTATCTTGGCGGACTTATTTCAGTCTTTAACATCGTAAAGAAAAATGAGTATGTTGATTTCTTCTATGGAGGAGTAAAACACTGGTACAGATTTTCTAAAGTAATGCTTCTTTCACTTGTTTTCTTTGCTGTTGCCTTTAAGATAAATGATCTTACCGGACAGCTCTTAAGCTACTTGTTTGCCAATCAGGAGAAGATTATTTTCGAGTTTATTCTGAGGGCTTCACGCTATATACTGCTAATATTTTTGCTTGGACTTGTAATGCTTGTCGGTGATTACCTTAAAATAGCTCTGGCTGTTAAAGATAGTACTAAGGTCCTAAAGGAAATATATCCGCTGCTTCTTTTTCTTAAGAATAATTTTAACCGTGTATTTACTGTCTTTTTCTTAGTTGCTGTCCTTGGGGCTATGGGAGCTGTTGTCTATAATGTTATTGAAGGCTTTCTGCCTAAGAACCATTACTTTTACCTTCTTCTCGCCTTTATTCTTCAGCAAATGTTAATTATATTTCGATTACTCGTTCGGATGCTTTTTTCAGCTACCGAGATTTATCTCTATAAAGATATTAATGCACAAATTATTCCCACACAGGCAGAGGAAGTAGATTAGGAGATTTAATGTCCATTATACCAATTACCATTTATGGTGACAAAATATTAAAGGAAAAAACTAAACCTGTTAATGATATAGATTCAAAACTGATCAAACTGATTAAAGATATGTTCGACACTATGCACAATGCAAATGGCATAGGTTTAGCCGCTAATCAGGTTGGAATTGATAAGTCCCTCTTTGTTATAGACCTTTCAGATGTTGAAGGTTATGAGAAACTAAAACCTGTCGTTATGATAAACCCAAAGATCGTTCTTCTTTCTGATGAAAAGATCTCTATTGAGGAAGGCTGCCTGAGTGTCCCGAAACTACGGGCTGAGGTCTTAAGGCCTAAGATGGTTAAGGTTGACTTCTTCGATACAGATATGAAAGAGCAGAGCATTGAGGCAGATGAACTCTTTGCAAGGGTAATTCAGCACGAATATGATCATCTCTTCGGAAAGTTCTTTACAGATAGAATAGGTGAACAGATGAAGAAAAGGGTTAAAAAAGACCTTCAGGAAATTAGAAAACGCAAGGTTGATGTTGATTATCCTATAACTGAAAAAGAATTGATCTAAAAAATTGATCTAAAAACAGGCGGTCTGATGAAAATTGTATTTATGGGAACTCCGGATTTTGCAATCCCTTCTATTAAAGTACTCCTTGAGAATAAACACGAGATAGTTACAATAGTCACAACTCCAGATAAAGAACGCGGGCGTGGACAAAAAGTTACTTTTACACCCGTAAAGGAATTTGCTATTGAAAATAACATTCCTCTTCTTCAACCTGTCTCTATGAAGGACGAGGAATTCATAGAAAAACTTAAGTCTTTAGGGGCTGAGCTTTTTATTATCGTTGCCTTCAGGATATTGCCAAAAGAAGTTTATACTGTTCCTCCTAAGGGCTCCTTTAACCTTCATGGCAGCCTGCTTCCTAAGTACCGCGGAGCAGCTCCAATACAGTGGGCCCTTATAAATGGAGACAAAGAAACAGGCGTTACTACTTTCTTCCTTCAGGATAAAGTTGATACGGGAAACATCATTATATCGGAAAAATTGCCAATTGATGATGAAGATAACTTCGGTACTCTCCACGACAAAATGAGCCAGCTTGGTGCTAGTGTTGTTCTTAGAACAGTACAACTGATTGAAAAAGGGGATGTGCCTGTACAAAAACAAACAGATTCATCTGCTACTCCGGCTCCAAAGATAACAAAGGAAACCGCAAGAATAAACTGGAACAGATCGGCACTTGAGATACATAACCTCATTCGTGGACTTTCACCTTATCCGGCTGCTTACTTTACACATAACAATAAAATAATTAAGGTCTATAAATCTCAACTTTCTGACAAAAAACTAAAACCGGGTGAAATCTTTCAAACCAAAACCGATGCTATTGTAGGAACAGCAGAGGGGAGCTTATGCCTTCTTGAAGTTCAGCTTGAAGGAAGAAAAAGACTCTCTATTGAGGAGTTTTTAAGAGGATACAGCTTTACTCAGGCCTAGAGTCCTGACAAAAGGAAAAAAGAGAAATTACACTCTTTTTCCATAAATCTTTCAATCTTTTCTTTAAGATTATTTCTCACTATACTGATTCTTAAGACCATTTTAGAAAAGGGCACAAAAATGGAATTTAAGAATAATGTATTAGAGCTTATCGGAAATACACCATTAGTTAAAATAAATAGGCTAAACAGAGGGCTAAAACCCCAGATTTTCGCCAAAATGGAATCGATGAACCCGGGCGGCAGTATTAAAGACCGCATTGGCATCTCAATGATTGAAGAGGCTGAAGGGCGGGGGGCCTTAAGACCAGGGGGAACAATAATCGAGGCCACAAGTGGTAATACTGGCATAGGTCTGGCTTTAGCTGCTGCCGTAAAAGGCTATAAGACAATCTTTGTTTGTACTGATAAAGTTAGCCTTGAAAAGATTAACTACCTGAAGGCCTTGGGATCTGAGGTAATCGTTGTCTCTAATGCCGTAAGGCACGATAGTGCTGATTATTACGTCAATGTTGCCAGAAAAATTGCAGATGAGACCTCTAATTCCATATTCATGTATCAGTATTCTAATCCGGCTAATCCTTCTGTTCATTATAGAACAACGGGACCCGAACTATGGCGCCAGACTGATGGTAAAATTACACACTTTGTAACTAATATTGGAACCGGTGGTAATATCAGCGGAACAGGTAAATTTCTAAAAGAGAAAAATCCTGCAATTAAGGTAATTGCTGCTGATCCGGTTGGCTCCATTTTTAAAGACTATAAGGAAAAGGGAATTACTACTGAAGGAATGCCGTATCTTGTTGAAGGAATTGGGCAGGATTGTATCCCTCAGAATGTCCATTTCCAGTATATTGATGAGATCCATACTGTAACTGACAAACAATCCTTCCAGGCTGCAAGACTTTTAACTCGGGAGGAAGGAATATTTTGTGGCGGCAGTTCAGGCACAAATCTTTACATTACTCTTAAAATTGCAAGAGATTTGGATGAAAATGCACTGATAGTTTTCATGGTAAGCGATACTGGCGAAAGATACCTCTCGAAGTTTTACAATGAATCCTGGCTTAAGGAAAAAAGATTATTATTTAGTGAGGTCAGGACCTTAGGGGATATTTCAAAGAGTAAAAAAGCCGGAAACTTGAAAAACCTGATCTACATTGATGTAAACGACACGGTTAAAAATGCCATAAAACTTATGAATGAAAAAGGATTCTCGCAATTGCCCGTAATGGATAATGGACAGCCCGTCGGTAGTATCCGTGAGCCAAAGTTTATGGCTGCCGTACTTGAAAATCCAGAACTAATTGATTCTCAGGTTGAAAAGCTAATGGGCGAGTCTTTCCCCGTACTTGATTCAAAAACGGAACTTCCCGTGGTCAAAGATTTTCTTACACATACAACTGCAGTTCTTGTGGCCGAATATGGCCGGATTATCGACCTGATAACCAGATATGACCTTATTGAATTTACAGATAATTACAGCTAGATTAGTGAGGTTCACATATCATCTTTTTTTAAGAAAATTACTTGGGAAAAAATTCCTAAATACCTTTTAACTGTATACTTAAGTTTTTTGAATAAAGGAAATAAAGACTATGGGATTTTCAACAGATGCTATCCATGCAGGCCAGATTCCTGATCCTACGACAGGCGCTGTAATAACACCTATTTATCAGACTTCAACATATGCCCAGGAGGAACTAGGCAGGAATAAAGGCTATGAGTATGGAAGAACACAAAACCTTACTCGCGAGGCATTGGAGAAGAATATTGCTGCCTTGGAAAAAGGGAAATATGGGATTGCTTTTGCTTCCGGACTTGCAGCTGAACATGCCTTAATGAGTCTGGTTAAGGCGGGAGATCATGTTATTGTTTCAGATAACGTATATGGAGGAACCTTCAGGCTCTTTGAATTAGTAATGAAAGACTATGGCATTGAATATTCATGGGTCGATGCAACTAATCTTAATAATATTGAAAAAGCCATAAAGAAAAACACAAAATTGGTCTTCCTTGAAACTCCTACAAATCCTATGCTTGTGCTGACCGACCTTGCTGAGGCCTCGAAGGTATGCAAAAAGCATAACCTTATAAGCATAGTTGATAATACCTTTATGAGCCCTTATTTTCAAAACCCGCTGACACTTGGAATTGACATTGTTTTGCACAGTTCAACTAAATATATTGGTGGCCACAGTGACGTCATTGGCGGCATAATAGTTACTAGTGATGATAATATTCATAAAAGACTAAGATATATTCAGAATGCAACAGGCGGCGTTCCTTCACCATTTGATTGCTGGCTTACGCTTCGTTCAACGAAAACTCTGGCCGTTAGAATGGAAAGACATAACCAGAACGCTCTTAAGATTGCAGAGTATCTATGTAAGTCTAATCTTGTAGAACGCGTAATTTATCCGGGATTGCCAGAGCATCCGCAACATGAACTGGCTAAAAAGCAGATGAGGGGCTTTGGCGGTATGGTCTCTGTTGATACTGGTGACTTTGAAAAAACTAAAAGGCTGCTTAAGAATGTAAAGATCTTTACTTTAGCTGAAAGCCTTGGCGGCGTTGAAAGCCTGATCTGCCATCCATATACAATGACGCATGCTTCGGTGCCAAAGGAAACAAAGGAAAAGTTTGGCCTGACAGAAAGCCTTGTAAGACTCTCTGTCGGAATTGAGGATGTCGAAGATCTGATTGAAGATATAGAAAAAGCACTTAAAACTGTATAAATCAATTTAAGAAAGGATCTTGGTTATGAATAAAAATGCAGTGTGAACTATTTGCGGAGGTCCTATTTTCATGCTGCATAAAAAATAAACACATAAATTAACAGGAGATTTTATGGCTTCTGAAGTTAATTCAAATAAGCTCCAAAAGGATAAGGCTCACAGAGAAGAAGTTGATGAAACCAAATATTCCATGGATACACATTTGATCTATGGAAAGAATATCACAACTAAGTGGGATTATTCTCACCATGTAGTTTCACCTATTTCATCTTCAACTACCTTTCGTCTCGATTCTGTTGAAAGGGGAGCGCAGGGTTTTATTAGTTTTGCCAATACCCCCAGCATGCGCGAAGATGAATCTCCAATCTATATCTATGACAGATTGGGCGAACCAAATAAGGATATCCTGGAGGAAAACCTGGCCTACATTGAAAAGGGCGAAATGGCCGTTACTTTTGCTACCGGCATGGGGGCAATAAGCGGTGCTCTTGGAGTCCTTACAAAATCTGGCGATGAAATTATTGCACATAGCACTCTCTATGGATGTACAATCTCGCTCCTTAATAACTGGTATCCTCGCTATAATATTCAGGTTACCTATACTGACCTTACAAATGCGGAAAACCTCTGCGGACTTATTAAAAAAAATACAAAAGTCATTTATTTTGAAACTCCTGCAAATCCAAACCTTGAACTTATAGATATTCAGAAAATTTCAGAAATACTCCGTGAGGTTAACCGTTCAAGAGATGAAAACAATCAGGTTAGAATGGTAGTCGATAATACATTCTCTACACCTTTTTGCCAAAGACCTCTTGAGTTTGGAGCTGACATTGTGCTTCATTCCCTTACAAAAGGAATTGGTGGATTTGGAACTGATATGGGGGGAGTAGTAATTGGTAGAAAAGAATTCCGTGATCTGCTTCTTTTGTATAGAAAGGATTTCGGGGGCGTGCTAAATACAAAAAGTGCCTGGGCAATATTAACCTATGGACTTCCTTCACTTGCTGTAAGACAAAGGCAGCAGATAAGATCTGCTCAAAGAATAGCCGAATACTTAAGTCACCATCCCAAGGTTGAATTTGTAAACTATCCGGGCCTGCCTGATTTTAAGCATTACGACTTAGCCATAAAACAAATGAAGGATTTTAATGGTAACTTTGCTCCCGGAAGTCTTATTTATTTTGTCCTTAAAGGAAATTCTGTTGATGAGACTAGAGAAAGAGGAAGGAAATTTATGAATTATGTGGCAGATAATGCCTATACAATGACGCTTGCCGTTAGCTTGGGCCACACGAGAACTCTTATTGAACACCCCGCATCAATGACACATTCTGTAGTCCCTTCTGAAAAACTAAAAGAAAAGAGAATAGATCCTGGAGGCATAAGACTTGCAATTGGACTTGAAAACCCGGATGACCTGCTATTTGACTTAGATGAATGCCTCAAATCCTTTGAAAAGGAGTAAAACTTAAAAAAAGAAGTAAAACTTTAAAAATAAAATGTAACTACAGACAAAAGGCTCCCTGTCTTTATGGGGAGCCTTCTTTTTTCCCTAAATATGGATAGTCACTCGAAATTTTATAGTTTTTAAGAATTCTTTTAAATAAATTTGAAAATAAAAAAAAAGTTTTCCTGCAGTGCAGCGAAAAAGAGCAGAAATTTATATGGTTTTATTAAAAAGTCAGATTTTCAGGCAATTCCCAAGAGTAATTTTTGGAATTAGTACAAAAAAAGGAGATACAAAGAGCATACCTCCTTTCTTTTTTAATTTGTCGCTATCAGTTGGCGATGATCCTGGAATTGTTAAAAACAATAGAAAAAACTTCTTTAAGGCCCTAGGTTTAAGCGAAAGGAGTGTTGTGCTACAAAAGCAGACTCATAGCGATATTTGTACTTTTGTAAATAAGGCTGGCTTAATAGGTGAAAGTGATGCAATGATAACAGACAAAAGACACCTTGGACTTGCTGTTTCTGTAGCTGACTGTACACCAATTTTCCTTTTTGATAAAAAAAATAAGGCTATTGCAGCCATACATTCTGGATGGCGCGGGACTAAAAAGAAGATCGTTTTTAAGACCTTAAAAATGCTTCAGGAAAACTTTAATTCAAAGGCAGAAGATATATATGCATATATTGGTCCTTCCATTGGACAGATGAACTATGAGGTAGGACGCGAAGTTTATGAGCAATTTGATCCAATTTATTCCATAAAGCGCGGGGATAAATTCCTTCTTAATGTGAAAAGGATTAATTACGATATGCTGATCAATTTTGGCATTCCCAAAAAGCAGATACAACTCTCAAAACTTTGTACTTATGAACAGTCAGATATTTTGCACTCCTTCCGCAGGGACGGAGCCGCTTCAGGCCGCCATCTGGGAATTATAGCTCTAAGATAAATGATTTTTTTGAAGATTTTATTTTGATCAGACTAATGTTGATATCGGGAATTTATGAATACTGAAAAGACTAAGATAGTCCTTGGCTATATTCTGGTTTGTCTTGTCTGGGGATCAACCTGGATGGCTATCAGGATAGGCCTGGATTCTATTACACCGTTTCTATCGGCCGGTTTAAGATTTTCTCTTGCCTCCATTTTGCTTTATCTTTATATGCGTCTGAAAAACATTAAACTGCAGACTGATAAACTTTCTATCATTATCTATCTGGCTACAGGAATATTTTCTTTTATTCTGCCTTTTGGATTGGTTTATTGGGGCGAAAACTATATACCTTCCTGGCTTGCTTCTGTGCTTTTTGCTGTCATGCCGTTTTTTGTAGTCCTTTTCTCTTTTGTCGCTTTTCCTGGTGAAAAGGTGCAAAGTGACAAAATAATTGGAATGCTGGTGGGGTTTGCAGGCATTGTTGTAATTTTCTCTAAGAATATATCATCTGAATTAAACTTTAGCATATGGGGTATGCTGGCTGTCCTCCTTAGCGGGGCAATGCAGGGTGGGACTGCTATAATGATGAAAAAATATGGCGGACACCTAAATCCTCTTTCTCTGAACTTTGTCCCTATAGTTATGGCTGGCATCTGTCTTACTATTGTCGGACTAACAACAGAAAATACTTCAACAATCAGGCTTGATATAAAAGCAATTGTAACGATCACATATTTAGCCGTATTTGGAACGATTATTACTTTTACAACCTACTTCTGGCTCCTTAAGAGAATGAATGTAGTGATCCTTTCTCTTAGCTCATTTATTACTCCAATTGTGGCAGTTATTCTGGGCTGGTTGTTTATGGGAGAAGTATTAACCTCGCGTGATCTTTTAGGCAGTGCTATGGTTCTATCAGGAATCTTACTTGCAAATATTAAAGGACTTAAAAGCTATTATTTACTAGCAAAGAGCAACATTTCATGATTAATGTAATAAGAATAAAAAAAGCAACGTTTTACGCCTACCATGGCGTTTTAAGCGAAGAACAAAGTGTTGGCGGCATTTTTGAGGCAGATGTTGATATGTACACTGATTTTCAACTTGCAGCCGAACATGATAACCTGAAAGAAACGGTTGACTATGACAGGGTCTATAAATTTATATATAAACTTGCACTCGAAAAAAAATACAAACTTATAGAAACTCTGGCCCTTAGAATTGCAGATGGCATTTTACTAAATTTTCTGAATGTAATGAAAGTCGCTGTCAGGGTTAGAAAAAACAGCGTTCCTGTTGGCGGATATGTCGATTGTGTGGAGGTCGAAGTTATTAAGGAAAGGCACGAATTACAAATACTTGAAAAATAGTTAGGGTGAATAGTTCAGAAAATATTGGTAAATTTGTTCAAATATTAAGAAAATTTTGATAGATAAGATGATAGAAAATATATTCCTTGGACTTGGTTCTAATAAAGGGGAGAGGTTAAACTTTTTAATAGCTGCTGTCGATAAAATGAGATCCGATAAGAAGACACTCGTGCAGTTAGTATCTTCTGTTTATGAGACAGAACCATATGGCTGCAAGGAACAAAACTATTTCTTTAATGCTGCAATTAAGATAAGCTCTGAACGTTCCTTAGAGGAGCTTCATCAGTGGATTAAAGAACTTGAAAAAGAAATAGGCCGCAAGGAAGGCCCCAAATGGGGACCAAGAGAAATTGATATTGATCTCCTTTTTTATAACGATGTGGTCTATAGTGATCAAAGACTTACAGTTCCACATAAAGAAATTTTGCTCAGAGACTTTGTCCTGGTCCCCCTTAAGGAAATAGCCCCGGATTTTCTGCATCCGGTCCTAAAAAGGAAGATCGCAGATATAGATGTCTCGAATCTTGAACATTTAATAATTGAAAAGTATTCAGTAGATTTACTAAATTCTACAGGAGATAAACTTGGCAGATAAACCTGAGGTAAAATATATTGCAATTGAAGGCGTTATTGGTGCAGGTAAGACCTCACTGGCTAAAAAGATCTCAGATAGACTTAAATCTATTCTGATTCTCGAACAGTTTGAACAGAACCCATTTCTTGAAAAATTTTATGCCGACAGAAAACGTTATGCTTTTCAGACACAAATGTTTTTCCTTATTAATAGGTTCAAACAACAACAATTCCTCAATCAGGGGGACCTGTTCTCACAATTCCTGGTTACAGATTATATCTTTGATAAAGATAAGATTTTTGCTTATCTAAACCTTGAAGGCGAGGAACTGAAACTCTATGAGACTATCTTTCCTCTCTTGTCGAAAGACCTTAGAAAACCTGATCTTGTTGTATTTCTTCAGTCCAGTACAGAACGCCTTATTCATAATATCCGGAAAAGAAACAGAAGAATTGAAAGAAATATAACACGAAGTTATATTCAGGAACTTAGTGATGCATACAACAATTTTTTCTTTAAATACAATAGTACTCCTTTGCTCATTGTTAATACATCAGATATGGATTTTGTAAATAATGAAAAGGATTTCAATGAGCTCTATAAACAGATATTCCGGGAAGATAGGGCTCTTAGTGAGTATTTTAAACCCGAACCGAAGGTATAATTATGTTTATTAGAATGATTATCTGGGCACTGTTTTTTTACTTGATATTCCGTCTTATTTCTGGATTTATTCGCAGAATTGCTCAGGCTAGTGAAAAGATTAATAGAAATGCAAATGGAAATAATTCTTTTTATGAACAACACAATAGCAACGGCTCTGAAAGCAGAAAACAGTATAATATTGACCGTAAAGATATTGTCGATGCTGACTTTACTGAAATAAAAGACGAAGAAAAGAAAAAAGAAGAACATTAAACTAAATATTTTATATAGTGATTAAAGATTATTTCCATAGTTTTGTTAAAAAGCTTCTGGCCTTAGATGAGAATACTAGCCGGGATCTTGGAAATCCCAAGAAAATTCTGATCATCCGCCAGCATAACCAGCTCGGTGACCTGCTTGCTTCGGTTTCTCTTTTTAGGGCAATTAAACAGACTTATCCAAAGGCACACCTTACAGTAATTGTTTCTCCGGCAAATTGTATTGCCATACATAAAAATAAGCTGATTGACCGTTCTTTTGTCTTTGATAAAAAAATGATTTATCACCCCGCTTATTTTTTTGAATTCTGGAAATTACTAAAGGACAATTACGACGTTGCAATTGTCCCAGCTACAGTCTCTATTTCCTTTACAAGCAATCTGATCTCCAGGTTTTCTAATTCAACTATCAGAATTGGAGTTAAGGAACTAAATGGGATGATAAATCCATCTGCCTATCTGTTCGACAGGCAGCTTGTTATGGACTGGCGTAAACATCCGGATAGTAATGTCTCTGACTTTTGCCTCGATATTGTAAGAGAGTTTGGGATTTCTACAAATGATTTTAGTTCAGAGATCAGTTTCGACAAATCTGATGAGAAAAATGCTATTGAATTCCTGGATTCTATTGGTTATAAAAAGAATTCTCTTTTAATTGGCCTGCATGTGGGTGCTGGTAAACCTCCTAACAGGTGGTCGTTAAAAAAGTTTATTGAACTTATTAACAGACTCGACAGCCAGTATAAAGCCAAATTCTACCTTACTGGAAGCAGGGCCGATAAAGAAGAGTTGGACTATGTTAGGGAACACTTAAATATTCCTGCCGGATTTTTTATCGATAGAACAATTCCTGAAGTGGCTGCTCTTATATCCAGGTCAGATATCTTTATTACAAACGATACTGGCATTATGCATGTAGCAGGCGCTACTAGAACACCACAAGTCTCTATATTTGGCCCTACTAATCCTTATAATTGGGCTCCAGTAGGAAAAAATAAGATCTTTCTCTGGAAATCCGATCTTATTGATGATATTACAGTCGATGATGTCTTTTGCTCGTGCCAAAAAGTACTAAATGAGGAAAAGCTGAAGATGAAAGATTTTCTTAAAACAGGAAATTAGTCTATTCTATCTCAAACTCACACACTCTCTCTTTATGAGCTCTACTCAAAACTGGAACTTTTTTGAACGGGTTTTTCTTCTGAACTGAGATTATAAATATTTAGAAAGAGAATATAAATGGCAATGGATCACTTAGCAGCAATAGATATAGGTACTAACTCCTTTCACCTGATTGTTGTAAAACTACTGGAAAATGGTAGCTTTGATATTATAGACCGTGAAAAGGAAGTAATTAGACTTGGCTTAAGTAAAAGCGCAGATATGAAGCATATACAGCCAGAGGCAATTAAAAGGGCTATTGAATGCCTTAGCCGCTTTAAGATTATTGCACAGTCTTATAATGCTCCAGTTCGCGCAGTTGCTACAAGTGCTGTCCGTGAATCGCTAAACAAGGATGAATTTATTGAACAGGTACTCGAGGAAACTGGCATTGACATAGAGGTCATTAGCGGCTTCGAGGAAGCCCGCCTGATATATATGGGTATACTTCAGGCCGTACAGATTTATAATAAAAGAGCCTTGTGCATCGATATTGGCGGTGGCAGTACTGAATTTTTAGTTGGATACCAAGGTAAGATAATTTATGCAAACAGCACCAAACTTGGAGCTGTGCGCCTAAGCCAGATGTTCTTTCCTGATTTTGAATTGAGTAAATCTTCACTTGATAAGTGTACTAACTGGGTAAACGGTGAACTTTACCCAATTATAAAAGAATTGAAAAAACATGACTTCGATATAGTTGTTGGCTCTTCTGGCACAATCATGTCGGCAGGACATATAATAAGAGCAAGGGAAAGCAGCTACGAATCTGAAAGCGTAATACTGAACAATTTTAATCTGACTCAGAGCGACCTGCAAAAGGTAACGGAGAATGTCCTGAAGAAAACTACTGTTAAAGAAAGAAGAAAAGTTCCGGGACTGGATGAAAAAAGAGCTGATATAATTCCTGCAGGACTAATAATTCTTAACTCAATTGTAAAGCAGCTTTCACTTAAGGAAATTACTATCTCTGGTTATGCCCTTAGAGAGGGAATTGTTCTTGATACAATGAAAAAGCTGCTTCCATCTGGTAACCACCCCGAGCTTAGTGATATAAGATTCCAAAGCATAAA
Source organism: Bacteroidota bacterium (assembly GCA_030706145.1). Lineage (GTDB taxonomy): Bacteria > Bacteroidota > Ignavibacteria > Ignavibacteriales > SURF-24 > JAUZPB01. The sequence goes on along the minus strand of JAUZPB010000012.1, from coordinate 774 downwards.
GCAGCTGGCAGAGACCTGCCAGTATGACAAGGAGCATTCTTTCCATGTGGCAAAACTTTCTCTTCAGATATTTGATCAGCTTGAAGATCTCCATAAGCTAGATGGTACATCACGTGAACTGCTTCAGGCTGCAGCTATTCTTCATGACATTGGATTTCACATCTCACATGCCCAGCATCATAGGCATAGCTATTATATCATTCGTAATGGAGAACTTCTAGGCTTTAATGATAACGAAATTGAGGTCATTGCTAATGTGGCCAGATATCACAGGAAAAGCCATCCAAAAGAAAACCATAAAGAATATGCACACCTGGCAGAAAAATATAAGAGCATAATTAGAAAACTTGCTTCCTTGCTTAGGATTGCCGATTCGCTAGATAGAACACATTCGCAGTTAATTGAGCAAATTGAGGTGGAAAAAGATCATCAAAAGAACCTGTGCCTTAAAGTTTTTTATAGTAACGAAGAACCAGAAATAGAATTATGGAACCTCGAAAGAAGAAAGGCACTCTTTGAGGAAGTCTTTGATAGAAAACTTAGCATAGTTGCTGAAAAAACTCCTCTGAAAGTGCCTGTCTAAAAAAAATAGTGCCAAATGGCACTATTTTAATATCATCATTACTTTAGTAACATCATCTTCTTTGCGGAAATAAAAGTCTCTCTTCCTTTGGAAGATGCTTCTATGGAATAGAAATATATTCCTGAAGGGAGGTTAGAAGCCTTAAATTCAACTTCATAAACCCCTGCCTTCTTAAGGCTATTTTCAAGTTC